>JAFOMV010000011.1 GCA_017418765.1 Ruminococcus sp.
GAAACTGCGTCAAGGCCGATCTCCTCGCTTGCAACGATACGGCACATCTCCATGCAGGAGAATGCCTTGCCTGCGTAGTGGACCTCGCCCTTTTCGCCGTAGAACATCTTCATGCTGTCTCTGAAACGGCGGCAATTACTGCGAACCATTTCCTCGTCCATGACATAAAGCGGAGTTCCGTACTCTGCGGCAAGCTCAACAGTATCAGTGCCGCTTACGGTGAGGTGTCCTTTTTTATTGACACCAAGATTTTCGGATACAAACATTTTTATCCATCCTTTCGGAAATATTTATTCGTCAGCGACGTCATTGTCGTCTGCGATATCCTCAACGATAGCTCTCAGTTCCTCGACGCCCTCAAAGGTCTGGGATGAGAACGGTATACTGTGAATGTCTTCAAAGCAAGGTATTTCGTCCTTAAAAGCCTCCATACGCTTTGCTCTTTCCGTCTTGTTAAGCTTGTCAGCCTTGGTCAGCACCAGTACAAAAGGCATTTCCGTATCGATAAGGTAGTTTATCATGTGTATGTCATCCTTAGTGGGAGCGTGACGCATATCCACCAGCATGAACACCAGTCTGATGTCTCTGTCTGAACTGAGATAGCCTTCAATAAGGCCTGCCCAGCGCTCCTTTTCGGATTTTGAAACCTTTGCATAGCCGTATCCGGGAAGATCCACGAAGTAGAGATTCTCCAGTCCATAGAAATTGATAGTAGCCGTCTTTCCGGGAACGGAGCTGACTCTGGCAAGATTTTTTCGATTGAAAAGTTTATTTATAAGTGTGGATTTTCCCACGTTTGAGTGACCTGCAAAAGCGATCTCTATGCGCTCGGGTGCAGGTATCTGTGAGAATTTTCCGTATGCGGCTGAGAACTCAGCCTTGTTATAATTCAGCTTCACGGGGGAAACCTCCGTTTCTGTAGTTTATTTTATGAGTGCAGTATCAAGCACATCCTCAAGAGTTTCTGCGTAAACAAACTCAATGGCGTTCTTTACAACGTCGTCCACTTCTTCAAGGTCGGGCTTGTTTGCGGCTGGAATGATAACTGTGGTCTTGCCTGCCTTGTAAGCAGCCATTGTCTTTTCACGGAGTCCGCCGATGGGGAGAACTTTTCCGTGGAGAGTTATCTCGCCTGTCATTGCCACATCTGCTCTTACAGGGAATCCTGAAAGTGCCGATACAAGCGCAGTTGTCATAGTTACGCCTGCTGACGGTCCGTCCTTTGGCACAGCACCCTCGGGAGCGTGGATGTGCAGATCGTTTTCCTTGTAGAAATCGGGAGAGATGTTGTATTTCTCTGCAACGCTTCTCACGTAGCTTACAGCTATCTTGGAGCTTTCTTTCATAACATCGCCCAGTGAGCCTGTTACTTCGATCTTGCCTGTACCTTTGAGCACGAGGACTTCCAGAGGCATGAGAACACCGCCTACAGACGTCCATGCAAGTCCGTTAACAACACCTACCTGATCCTTATTAGAGGAGATATCTTCAAGATATTTCTTGATGCCAAGATATGACTGAAGATCATCTTCTTTGATCTGAATACGTTTTGCCTCGCCGGAAGCTATCTTCTTAGCGGCTTTTCGGCAGAGTGAAGCGATGTTTCTTTCAAGTGTACGTACACCTGCTTCCTTGGTATAGTACTGTATAATATCGTGTATCGTCTTATCTTCAATACGCAGCTGCGATGCTTTAAGACCGTGTTCCTTAAGCTGCTTAGGAACAAGGTGCTCCTTTGCGATATGGAACTTCTCCTCTGCTGTATAGCTTGGGAGTTCGATAACTTCCATACGGTCAAGCAGAGGCGCAGGGATAGCAGATACATTGTTTGCAGTTGTGATGAATACAGCCTTGCTCAGGTCAAAAGGTACTTCAATGAAGTGGTCACGGAAAGCATTGTTCTGTTCACTGTCGAGAACTTCAAGCATAGCTGATGATGGATCACCCTTGATATCGCTGCAAAGCTTGTCGATCTCATCAAAAAGTATGAGTGGATTGGATGTTCCTGCCTGAATGAGAGCAGTAATGATACGTCCCGGCATAGCGCCTACATAAGTCTTACGGTGACCACGTATATCAGCTTCGTCACGGACACCGCCAAGAGATACACGGGCATACTTGCGTCCCATAGCCTTAGCAATTGATTTTGCAATTGAAGTTTTACCGATACCGGGAGGGCCTGCCAGACAGATTATCTGTCCCTTAATTTCGGGGTTCAGCATATGCACAGCAAGAAATTCCAGTATTCTGTCCTTTACCTTTTTAAGTCCGTAGTGATCCTTTTCAAGAACGGCTTCAGCCTTTTCCATTGAAAGCTTAGCCTTAGAGAACTTGCCCCAGGGCAGATCGAGAACTGTATCAAGGTAGTTCTTGATAACGAAAGCTTCCTGAGAAGATGGCGGCAGCTTTGTCAGCTTGTCAGCTTCTTTCAGCAGCTTTTCCTTGCTCTTATCGTCTATTTTAAGCTCCATGATATCGTTGATATAGCCGAACGCTTCCTCGGCGTCATCTTCACCGAGCTGTTCCTGTATAACTCTCATCTGCTCACGGAGATAGTATTCTTTCTGTCCTTTGTCGATACTGTTTTTAGTCTGCTCGTTGATGAGGTTTTCAAGCTCGAGGATCTCCACCTCTGACGAAAGGCACGCAAAAAGCACAGAAAGCTTGTTTATGATATTAGTTTCTTCCAGCAGTGTCTGCTTGTCACGATAATTGAGATTGCAATTGAAAGTAACCGCTTCATACAGTTTCACAGGTGAATCCTGTGTCATTACGGATGTCAGCAGTTCCTTTGGCATTCTTGGAAAGAATGAGGCATATCTCTCGAAAACGTCCTTGACCGAGCGCATGAGTGCTTCTGCTTCAACTTCATCGTATTTAGCACGGGAGTAGGTAGGCGTACGCTTTACCTCCGCCCTGAGTGCATCGCCGTCATCAATAAGTCTTACAAGATTTGCCTTGTATACACCTTCTACAAGGACCTTCATTATACTATCAGGCAGCTTTAATACCTGCTTTATCTCTACAACTACGCCGACTTTATAAAGATCAGAGGCTTTTGGAGTATCAACATAAGCCTCATGTTGAGTTACGAGAAACAGTTTACCGCCCTCTTTAAGAGAGCGTTCTATTGATGTGACCGACTTTTCTCTTGAAACATCAAAATGCATTACCATTTTAGGAAATGCAACAAGTCCTCTCATAGCTACTGTGTAAAAGATATTATCATTTTCTGTATTCTTATCGCTTTTAATGGTCTGTTCCATTTATTCCACCACATTTCCCTTATGTTTAAGCTGTAACAGCTTTGAAGAATAACTGATTTTAGTAAACACCGCACAAGGCGCACCTGACGTCTTTGTGCGGTGTTTCTATTATCACTTTATATTATACTATATATCGGATAAAAAAGCAAGTGAAAATTATATGATGAAGAAAAGGTGAAAGAAAAAAATCAAGCTGTACAACTCGGATGTACAGCTTGCAATAATTAAGCAGTTTTATTTGTCTTGCTTTTTTCACTCTGAGCAGAACTTGATTTTTCTTTTATTTTTGATTTGATCAGAGATGGCTGCTTGTTTTCAGTCACACATTCCTTCTTGACCACGACTTTTGTTACGCTTCCGTCAGACGGAACACTGAACATAGTGTCCATAAGTATGCCTTCCATGATCGAACGAAGTCCACGTGCGCCTGTTTTCTGAGCTATTGCCTTTTTAGCTATCTCTATAAGAGCGTCATCTTCTATTTCTAGATCAATGTTATCATAAGTGAAAAGCTTCTTGTATTGCTTTATCAAAGCGTTTTTAGGTTCGGTAAGGATCCTTACAAGTGAATGTTCGTCAAGCTCCTCAAGAACGGAGATAACAGGAAGACGTCCCACAAACTCAGGTACCATGCCGAATTTTACGAGGTCCTTGGGGACAACTTTCTTGAACACATTTGCTTCCTCAGTTTTCGCTTTGATCTCACCGCCGAAACCGATAGGAGCCTTGCCGATACGTGACTGAATCTGCTTTTCAAGTCCGTCAAAAGCACCGCCGCATATAAAGAGGATGTTCTTTGTGTTGATCTGTATAACTTCCTGATTCGGGTGCTTTCTGCCGCCCTGCGGAGGAACATTTGAAACAGTGCCTTCAATTATCTTGAGGAGAGCCTGCTGAACGCCCTCGCCGCTTACATCACGTGTAAGTGAGGTATTCTCGGACTTTCTTGCTATCTTATCGATCTCATCAATATAAATGATACCTTTTTCGGCAGCCTTGATATCATAATCAGCTGCCTGTATAAGTCTCAGGAGAACGTTTTCTACGTCATCACCTACATAGCCTGCTTCGGTAATTGTAGTAGCATCTGCGATCGCAAAAGGAACATTGAGAAGTTTTGCCAGTGTCTGTGCAAGAAAAGTCTTACCAACACCTGTAGGGCCCAGCAGAAGAACATTGCTTTTCTGAAGGTCGATCTCATCATTATCATTCTGTTCCTGTGCAGTAATACGCTTATAGTGGTTGTAAACTGCAACAGCCAGTGATTTTTTAGCTTCATCCTGCCCTATCACATACTCGTCAAGATATTCTTTTATCTGAACAGGCTTCAGAAGTTTGAGTTTAGATATATCAGTGTTTTTTTCCGGTTTAGCAGCCTTACGGTGAGATTTAGCGATCCCCGGACCATAGAGCATTTCATAGCAGTAGCAAACACATTCATCGCATATATTGACCGAACCTGCCGAAAACATACTGTGAACATTGTGCTCAGCTTTACCGCAGAAACTGCATGATTTATAAGTTTCAGCCATTTACAAAACCTACCTTTTTTCTATGACCTTGTCGATAAGACCGTAATCAAGAGCCTCATTAGCGTTCATATAATTATCACGCTCGCAGGCATCATGTATCTCCTCAATGGTTTTGCCAGTATTTGCCGCCAGAATAGATTCGAGTCTGTTTCTTGTGCGCTCCATATTCTTAGCGTGTATCATGATATCGGTCTGCTGTCCGCCGAGACCTCCTCCGATCAGAGGCTGGTGTATCATGATCTCACTGTTCGGAAGCGCAAATCTCTTGCCCTTTGCACCTGATGAAAGGAGGAATGCACCCATTGAAGCAGCCATACCTATGCATATTGTAGACACATCACACTTGATGTAATTCATAGTGTCGTAGATAGCAAAACCAGCTGTAACAGAACCGCCGGGGCTATTTATATAAAGTGAGATATCCTTTTCCGGATCCTGACTTTCCAGGTAAAGAAGCTGTGCAACAACAAGACTTGCGGTAGTATCATTGACCTGATCTGACAGCATTATGATCCTGTCATTGAGCAGACGGGAAAAAATATCATAGGATCTTTCGCCTCTGCTTGTTTGTTCAACGACATATGGTACTAAACTGCTCATAATTCATCGTCCTTTCTTTAAAAACAGTTGTCCCACAATAAGCTGCGGGACAACGTATGATCATATAGAATATTGTCGAAAAATAATTATTCAGCGCTTTCCTCAGCAGGTGTATCATCAACCACAGCATTTTCCTTGACAAATTCAACTGCCTTCTGAACCTTGATATCTGTAGCATAATCATCAAGCGGAATAAATCTCTTGACCATTTCAACATCGATATTATTAGCTGCTGCAAGTTCAGCAAGACCATTGTTGATATCTTCTTCTGTAGCTTCGATTCCCTCAAGTTCAGCGATCTTTTCGAGAGCCAGTCTGAGCTTAACTTCGTTTTCAGCTCTGTCTCTGTATGTTTCTCTGAATGAATCAGCATCCATACCTGTATACTGGAAGTAAAGATTAAGATCCATTCCCTGAGCCTGGAGCTGCTGCTCGAATGTACGCATAAGAGCATCTATTCTCTGCTCATACATGCAGTTAGGGATAGGAGAATCTACCTTAGCGATAAGTGCATTCATAAGAGTATTCTCAAATGAAGCATCAGCCTGTTTAACAGCAGCCTCCTCAAGCTTAGTCCTGATGTCATCTCTGTACTCAGCAACAGTATCGAATTCAGTAGCATCCTTTACGAGGTCATCATTGATCTCAGGAAGTTCTTCATAGCTGATAGCCTTGAGCTTTACCTTGAATGTAGCGTCCTTGCCTGCATAATCAGTCATCTGATAATCCTCAGGGAACTTAACATTGACATCGAACTCGTCACCGATGTTGTGGCCAACGATCTGATCCTCGAAGCCGGGGATAAACTGACCGCTGCCAAGTCGGAGAGGATGATCCTCGCCCTTGCCGCCTTCAAATGCTTCATCACCGAAGAAGCCCTCAAAGTCAATGATAACTTCATCATCAAGCTGAGCAGCTCTGTCTTCAACTGAAACGATGCGTGCATTCTTCTTTCTGATCATATCGATCTGCTTATCTATATCTTCGTCAGTGATCTCCTTGACAGCCTTAGGAGCCTTGAGTCCCTTATAATCTGATATCTCGATCTCAGGCTTTGTAACGCATACAGCCTTAAGCTCAACGCCTTCTTCCTTGCTGATTGATGTGACCTCAACGTTTGGTCTGTCTACAAGAACAAGACCTGTTTCGTTTACAGCAGCATCTATCTCAGGTCCGAGGAGAGCATTTATAGCGCCCTCATAGAATGCGCCTTCGCCGAACTCTCTTTCAGCAAGCTTACGTGAAACCTTGCCCTTTCTGAATCCCTTTATCTGGATATTCTTCTTCTGGCGCTGATATTCCTGTTCAACAGCAGCCTCGAAAGCAGCGGGATCAATAGAAATTACTAACTCAGTAGTATTTACCTCTGTTTTGTTTGAAGATTTTAAACTCATAATTGATACGTCCTCCATTAATTATATAACATACTTGGTACATTATACCACATTTCAAAATATTTTTCCACTAATTTTACGCACTTCTGCATTTTGCACAAATCAAAGTATTTTTTCAGGGATAAACTGCAAATAATCACCAGAAATCAAATGGAAATTTATACCATCATATGTATTTGTAACGCAGAGTTCATGTGCACTTTTACCATGAATATGCCCATAGTAACAATCCTTAATGTTGTAGCGGTAAAGCACCTCAAGGATGTCATAGTTGAAATTTGCTGCAAAGATAGGCGGATAGTGAAGAAATACTATAGGTTCAAGGTTTTCGGCAAGAGCAGATCTGATAGAAGTTTCAAGTCTTTGCACTTCCCTTTTCAACACCTTTTCATCCTGCGTTTCTCCCGGCATATTGACCCATCCTCTTGTACCGCAGATACCGTAATTATCGTATCTGTAGTGGTTGTTATGCAGTATTTTTATTGTATCGAATCCTTCCGCAAGAAGAAATTCGTCCATTTTCTTTTTTGTAGACCACCAATAATCATGGTTGCCTTTTATGATTATCTTGCTCCCCGGGAGTTCGTTTATAAAGCGAAAATCGGGAACTGCTTCCGACAGTGACATCCCCCATGAGATATCACCGGGAAGCACGATAGTATCATCATTTTCTATATTATCAAGCCAGTGCTTTTTGATCCTCTCCTGATAATCCTGCCATCCGCTGAAGATACTCATAGTTTTCGACGGATCGCTGAAGCACAAATGAAGATCAGCGAGTACATACAAGCTCATATATCATATCCCAAGCTTACCAAGGACATAATCCTTCTGCTGAGATTTGTCGATTACATCGCCGAATCTCTCAGGCTTGTTCTTCAGATCTGCAAGTGCAGCAGGTACTTCAAGCTTTGAAAGTTCAGCCAGCTTGTCGATCATAGAATATTCATCAAGATCAGATTTTCCGCCCTGAACTGCTTCAAGTACAGCAGCGCTGAACTTATACGGACTTGCAGTAGAAGCGATGATAGTCTTTGTGTTATCACCTGTTGCTTCCTTATAATCGTTATATACCTTGACAGCAACAGCTGTATGAGTATCGCAGGTGTAGGAATATTTCTCATAGATAGAGTGAATAGTAGCCTTTGTCTGCTCATCATCACAGTAGCCGGCACAGAATTCATCCTTTAGTTTAGCCTTTACGTCCTCAGAGACCTCATATCTTCCCTCGGAGGCAAGCTTGCCGAACCAGTCTCTTATAACAGCATCATTTCTGTCAGTCATGATGTAGAGAAGTCTTTCAAGGTTGCTGGAAATAAGGATATCCATTGAAGGTGAAACTGTAGCGTAGAACTTTCTGTTTCTGTCATAGATACCTGTATTTATGAAATCTGTGAGTACATTATTGATGTTTGAAGCACAGATGAGCTTGTTTACAGGTATGCCCATGTGCTTAGCATAGTAAGCTGCAAGGATGTTGCCGAAGTTGCCTGTAGGAACAACGATGTTCACCTTTTCCCCCTCGCTGATCTCGCCGTCCTTGAGGAGTTCAGCGTAAGAGGAGATATAGTAAACGATCTGTGGAACAAGGCGTCCCCAGTTGATGGAATTGGCACTTGAGAACATCATGCCGTTTTCATCGAGAGCCTTCTTTACGCTCTCATCAGTAAATATAGCCTTAACACCGCTCTGGCAATCATCAAAATTACCTTTAAGAGCGCATATGCCTACATTTGAGCCTTCCTGAGTTCTCATCTGGCGCTTCTGCATAGGACTTACGCCGTCCTCAGGATAAAATACAAGAATAGATGTACCCTCTACATCCTTGAATCCTTCAAGTGCAGCCTTACCTGTATCACCCGATGTAGCAACAAGAATAACGATCTTCTTGTCAAGCTTTATCTTCTTAGCTGATGTTGTAAGAAAGTAAGGGAGTATCTGAAGAGCCATATCCTTGAATGCACAAGTAGGACCGTGCCATAGTTCAAGCATATAAGTGCCGCTGAAAAGATGTGCTATCTCAGCAATATTATCTGTTTCGAAATTCTTTGTTGAGTAAGCATTATCCGTACAGTAATGTATCTCAGCATCGGTAAAATCTGTCAGAAATTTTGAAAATACAAAAGCAGCTCTGTCGGAGTACTTCATATCTCCGATAGCTTTAATGTCAGCGGCTGTAAGCTGAGGGATACTCTCAGGAACGAAAAGTCCGCCCTCTGCGGAGATACCCTGAGTGATTGCCTCGGCGCTCGTGACCTTGACATCGCTGTTTCTTGTGCTGTTGTAATACATAATATCACCCTTCAGAATATAATATTGTAGCCTGTTGTATCAAAGGCATTGGTCATATAATCTATGCTGAGCACCTTGCCGTCATCAATGATGACAGAAGCCACATCAAATCTCGGCTGTAAAATATTCGGGTGCTTCAGACAGTAATCAGCGGCTGTTTTTATTATAAGGCCCTGCTTGCGTTTGCTGACCGCCTCAAAGCCTGTAACAAGACTGTCAGGCTTCCTTGACTTTACTTCAACAAAAGCAATGATATCGCCGTTCTCAGCGATAATATCTATTTCGCCGCCTTTTATGCGGTAATTTCTTGCGGCTATCCTGTAGCCCTGCCTGATGAGATGACCGCATACACTTTCCTCACCAAGCTTACCTATCTCACTTTTCGTCATTTATAATTATTTTAAGAAAGGATTTTCTGTGTATATCGGATATGCCGTATTTTTCGATCATTTCATAGTGAAGCTTCGTGCCATATCCTTTATGTTTATCAAAGGCATACTGAGGATACTTTTCGGCAAGATCCCTCATATAGCGGTCTCTTGCGACTTTTGCAAGTATCGAAGCCGCCGAGATAGAAGCGGAGGTAGCATCTCCCTTTATGACATAACGCATTTCAGCGTCAATATCTGGAAGCTTGTTTCCGTCGATAAGAACAAGATCAGCCTTGACTCCAAGACCTTCATATGCCCTTTTCATTGCAAGCATTGCAGCCTGCAAAATATTGATCTCGTCGATCTCTTTAACGCTTGCTGTTGCGATAGAGTATCTTTCAGCCTTTTCGATTATTTCATCATAAAGCAGTTCTCGACGCTTTTCTGATATCTTTTTGCTGTCATTGAGATAATTGATAAGTACATCATCATTCAGTATGACAGCCGCAGCATAAACATCTCCTGCCAGCGGACCTCTGCCGGCCTCATCGATACCGACTATGACCGGATAGTCTTTTCGCAGTTCTTTATCATAATCAAAAAGTTCCTCGTGAAGAATTATCCTTGCCATTACTGCTCCTTACTTTCGGGCAGTTCAAGTGTGATATGTCCCAGCTTGCCGCTCCTGAACTCATCAAGCACTGTGATCGCCGCTCTTTCGGTATTTATCTCACCGCCTGAGATCATCATACCACGCTTCCTGCCAACTTTTTCAAGGAGAGCAAGTCCCGTGTCGTCATCGTCATATTCGATCTTGTAGCGATCGGTGAGCGATGACGGATAATTCTCGGAAAGATAAACGAGCAGCTTCATGGCAAGTGTTTCGATATCAAGGATATCATCGCTTATAGCACCTGTAAAAGCAAGTCTTACAGCAGCGGACTGATCCTCAAATTTAGGCCACAAAACGCCGGGCATATCAAGAAGCTCAGTGTTATTATCCAGCTTGACCCATTGCTTTGTGCGTGTAACGCCGGGTCTGTCCTCGACTTTTGCACGTTTTCCGCCCGCCATACGATTTATCAGCGATGATTTTCCCACATTAGGGATACCCACTATCATAAGACGTACAGCCGCACCTTTCATGCCGCTGCGCTCACGTTTATCCATCAGTTCTTTCAGTACCTTAGTCCTGACTGTTGGAAGAACGTTTTTCAGTCCCTTGCCCGACTTACAGTCAACAGCAAGTGCCTCTGAACCTTTGCTTCTGAAATAGCCTATCCATTTCTGAGTAGCTTTCTCATCAGCAAGATCACATTTATTAAGTATTATAAGCCTCGGCTTATTGCGTGTCATAGAATCCATTTCAGGATTTCTGCTGCTAAGCGGAGTTCTCGCATCTACAATTTCTACAACGGCATCCACCAGTTTAAGGTTTGCGGCGATAAGGCGCCTTGTCTTAGCCATATGACCGGGGAACCACTGTATTTGTTTCATATCGCTGTTATCCACGTTTCCTCCTGTTATGAGATACAAAATCTCACTTTACAGACTTGTAAAGTATCTTGAACTCTTTTATCGGGGAGAATCTTA
>JAFOMV010000080.1 GCA_017418765.1 Ruminococcus sp.
ATCCACGAAACAGCCTTCCAGAGCAGATCACATACAAATCCGCTGACTACGCTCAAAGGACTGCCTATCACGGGAATGAAGGTCATCAGCAGCAGAAGCGCAAAAAATACCCTTGTTATTATCATCTGATGCTCGTAGAACCACCTGTCAACCTTTTCACTGGTGAAATAGCGGAGGACATTGAAACCGTCAAGCGGAGGTATAGGTATTAGATTGAAAACTGCAAGTCCTACATTTACAATGAAAAGGTATTGAAGCAATAATTCTGCTGCCGACAGAAAAGCATAGCTCTTATCGCCGATGACGATATTGCCTGCATTCATCTGCAAAAGAGCTGTTCTTCCTGCCTGTGTGCAAAGTATGATATTATACACAAGCCCTGACAAAAATGCTGCTATGAGATTTGAAACCGGGCCTGCCAGAGCAGTCAGCGCCATTCCGCCCCGCATGGATACCTTTTTGCCGTTTTTCTTTACCTTGCTGAATCTGAGAGGATTAACAGGCACCGGCTTAGCCCATCCGAAGCCTGTAAGTATCATGAGCAGCGTGCCGAAAAGATCAAAATGTACAAAAGGGCTCAGCGATATCCTTCCCTGCTGTTCTGCCGTGTCATCACCGAGCTTTTTTGCTACCCATGCATGAGCTGACTCGTGAAGGGGTATCACAAGAAGAAAAGTTGCCACTCTTGCAGCAAACATCAAAATAAGATCAATATCCATTCCATATTCCTTTCCTGCATAAAGGAGCTGACACACTGCGGATGAAATGCTTAGTGATGCATTTGCCTCCGCCTGAGTATGTGCTTTAGGTCTTGTCTGAAAATAATTATGCACAATATATTATACTACATTTACTATATTATTTCAAGTAAAAACGTGAAAAAACCGCTGTTCAAAAATTTTTTTGAATTTTTTTCAAAAAAGACTTGATTTTTTCCGAAAGATGTGTTACAATAATCATGTTGTATTTTTAGACAAGTACATTTTATCAGTAAATTAAGGAGGTGCAACCTAATGGCTAAATGTGATATCTGCGGAAAGGGCGTAACCTTTGGAATCAAGGTTTCTCACTCACACAGACGTACTAACAGAACATGGAAGCCTAACGTAAAGCGTGTTAAGGCTATCGTCAAGGGTACTCCTTGTCATATCTATGCTTGCTCAAGATGCCTTCGTTCAGGCAAGGTTGAAAGAGCTTGATCCATGTAAGATTAGAAAATTGAGCGTTCCTTTTCGGGACGCTCTTTTTTGTATATAAAAAAGGGGCAGATGCCCCTTTTTCTTTTATTCACATCTCAGCTTATAAGTGCTGCTATCCCCTTTTCCCTGAACTCTTTCCTGTAGTAGTCGAGCTCATCCTGTATGAGACCATCGATAACTCTCATGCCAAGCAATTCAACAGGAGCTTTATCATCGGTCAGAACTCTGCCCTCGCTGTGATACGGCACAAGTCCGTCTGCCACTCTATTCATAAGCCTTGCAAGTTCCTCATCACTGACCGAATCAGTATTCTTTCTGAGATTATCAGTCATTCCCGGCATATCCGACGCAAACAATTCACGGTTGGTAGAACCTTCCACATCTATGGTATAAACGTCTGAAAACACGGAAGATATCGTATCCGCCAGCCAGCTGTTGATACCGTCATCACTATCCGATTTCATGTTCATATTCACGACCATTACTCCGTTTTCTTTCAGCTGTCTGCGTACAAGGCTGAAGAACTCCTTTGACGACATCTGAAACGGTATGGTTATATCCTGATAAGCGTCTACCATGATAACATCATACTTCTTGCTGCAAACGTTAAGAAAAGCCCTGCCGTCATAGGTAGTGACCTTAACATTATCAGGCAGTTCAAAGTATTCGCCTGCAAGCTCAGTGATGCTTTCGTCTATCTCAACTCCCTCTGCTGTAACATTATCGAAATATGAAAGGCACTGTTTAGCGTAGGTGCCTGTTCCCATGCCGAGTATCAGTATATCCTTTGCATCTCCGCCGCAGTCAGACATAAGCGGTGCCGCCATAGCATAATCATAATAAAGCCCTGACAGTCTGCCTGATTTCATGTAAACAGACTGAACTCCGAAAAGAACATTCGTAGAAAGTGACGCCATCTCAGGCGTATCCTTTACCTGTAAATAATTGTATACCGATTCACCTTCATAAGCAAGGTCTTTCTCCCAGAAAGCAAACCCTATAGACGGCGAAAGGAAGCAGCATACCAGAAACAGCATAGCTGCCGCAGATGCTTTGACCGCTCCCCTTTTTGCAAAGGCGAAATAAATAACCGAAATGATCAGAATTATGCCTGCAAAAATAAGGAAAGTTACAGCTGTTCCGAATGCAGGTATGGAGACAAACGTAGGCACGAATGTTCCGATTATGCTTCCTATCGTGTTGAAAGCTCCCAGTGTACCAACAGTCTTTCCGCTGTCATCAAGGCTGTCTACAGTATACTTCACAAGCGATGGAGTAACTGTTCCGAGAAGAAAAAGCGGAAACACGAAAACTATCATACAGGTGAGAAAAGCCGCCCATATCAGAAAGTTTGTACTTACTGTCAGAACAAGCAGTCCTGCTATACCTGCTATGACGAATTTACCGATAAACGGTATAGCCGCTATCCAGACAGCCGCAAACAGCATACGCCCGTATAGCTTGTCAGGGTCAGGATCCTTATCGGCACTTTTTCCTCCGTAGATGTTGCCAAGCGCCATAGCTATCATTATCGTACCTATGATAATAGTCCACACTATCTGCGATGAGCTGAAATAAGGTGCAAGAAGTCTGCTTGCGCCAAGCTCTACTGCCATGACGGACATTCCAGCAAAAAACTCTGTAATGTACAGGTACCATTTATTTTTCAATATATCAGGGGTATTCTTTTCCATGTCTTATCCTTTCATTATTAATATATATCAAGAAATGTTATCAGTTCTGAGCTCAGCGCTGTGGAATACGATATATACCATCTGCCGTCTTTTTCCACGAGAGCGCAGTCATTGCCAAGAAAGCTGTGATTATCATCCCCATCGGTATAGTATACAAAATTGCAGTCATATCCGCTTGTAAAAGATGTGCCGAGTTTATTGTTGAAAATGGACATCTCCTCAGCCGAAAAAGCTGAAAGGTCTTCCTCTTTCAGCGAAACGCCCCATTCCTCAGCAGGCTTTCCGCCGTTTTCTGCCATAAGCTGACGAATATTAGCAATGGAAGCTTTGATAGCCTTCATAACATTTCCCTTGCCGAAAGCCTTTTCAGGCTTTTCCTCACCGATCAGTCCGCCATCCGAAAGATATCTGCTGTAGGCTTCTATCTCCTCATCGCAGAACATATTATATACCGCCTCATAATTGTTTGTAAGGTAAGCGTTATAGTAATTCTTAGCAGCGTCAAACGGCGAATCATAGCCATTTTCAGCATTAACAACTGTTACAGGCTCGGTAGTTGCTGTAGTAATATCTTCGGATACTGCCGCTGTTGATGATACTGTATCTGATGTCTTTTCCACGGCAGAAGATAAAGAACTGCTCTCCACATCAGAAGAAGATATTTTATCCTTGCTTCTGCAGCCGTATGATGCGGCTAAGGCTGTACAAACAAAAAATGAGATGACCGATCTGATATACCTATTCATAATTATCTCCTCCATAACAAAGTAATTATACATTATCGTCAATGATATGTCAAGCGCTCGGCCTTACTATACAGGGAATTCAATTTTGTTGATTAGAAATATTAATTTGTGACTTTTTCTTAAACTGTGGAACGCCGAGGGCAGCGTTCACTACATAAATTTCTTGTTTCACGACCTGATATTTTAAGGCAACACCGCACAAAGCCCGCCTGACGGCTTTGCACTGAATCTGCGGACATATTTTCCGTCATCCTGCACAAAAATCCCTTGACATACGATAGTTTGCCTGCGAAATTTCTATACAATCTGACGAAAAAATCTGTCGGCGCATCTTCAGCGCAAGCTTTGTGCGGTGTTGCCTTAAAAATTGAATTCCGTGCTCATTATACCTGACGATCCGCATTGCATCCTTAGTTAAAATGAACGCTATAGTACAAGCCTGTTCATAATAAAAATTATGATCCGCATTTTTATTCTAAAAAAAACTTGACAAACTCAGAATATCATGTTATAATATTAACGTTGCATTATTAGAATCAATTTCTACGATGTATTTATGCCGCTGTGGTGGAATTGGCAGACACAAGGGACTTTGATGTTTGCACGTACATGAACTGTACGTCTGCGGCTTTCCGCAGAGAGTGCCCACAGAGAAATCTATGGTGCAGAAGTCGGCTAAAACGGCGAAGGCGCAAACAGAACGCCGTGCTAACCTGCAAAGGTGAGTGTAGAGACCTTACACCGACTGCCTAAGTCCTTATGGATACGGCAAAGACCAAGTCCGGACTACAACATACATTAGTATGGCTATGGTGACATAGTGTAGTGAGAAAATCCCTCGGTAGCAATATCGTACCGGTTCAAGTCCGGTCAGCGGCATTAGCGGGCAGTACCCGCAGGAAGATCTGCGTTTCAGTAAAGCTGAGACGCAGATCTTTTATTCATGCAGCTTTATGCATACATAACCAGACAAAACGATTACGCCGCATTTCACTTAAGGCAACACCGCACAAAGCTTGTGCTGAAGATGCGCCGACAGATTTTTTCGTCAGATTGTATAGAAATTTCGCAGGCATACTATCGTATGTCAAGGGATTTCTGTGCAAGATGACGGAAAATATGTAAGCAGATTCAGTGCAAAGCCGTCAGGCGGGCTTTGTGCGGTGTTGCCTTAAAGCAAAATGCGGCGTTATTTATTATCTGTTATCCTTTTCACGTTCAAGTCTGAACTCAACAGATCGTTTCAGATATTCAAGGTATGCTTCGTCACGGCACATCGCCTTACCGCTGTCATCAGAAAGCTTTGCAACAGGACGTCCATTCACGTATTGAAGCTTGATGACGATATTAAGCGCATCTTCCTCTGTATCATTTGAGCAGAATGTGCCTATGCCAAATGATACCTTTGACTTATTGCAGAAGTAGTCATACAGCTTCTGAGCACGGTCAAAATCAAGACTGTCGCTGAATAAAAGCAGTTTTGTCATAGGGTCAGCGCCATACTTCCTGTAGTGCGCTATTATCTTTTCTCCCCATTCATATGGGTCTCCGCTGTCATGGCGAACTCCTGTATAATTGTTTACCATCGAACGGTCAAAGTCAAGCAGGAAAAGGTCTGTTGTGATCGTATCCGTAAGGGCAGTGCCATTATCACCGTTATATTCATCATACCAGTCTTTCATTGCATAATGATTGGTATAGGCAAGCGGTATGGAATCTATCCCCTGATACATCTGTACAAATTCGTGAGCATAAGTACCTATAGGGGTTACATTGTACTTCATTGCAAGATATACATTGGATGTACCAACACACTTGTCGGTCTCAGTACACAGGCGCTTTACTACAACATCCTCCCATTCACGTGAAAGTCTTCTGCGGCATCCGAACTCGGCAAATTTAAAGGTGTATGTTCCGTCATTAAGAGCCTTTATCTTGGCATCAAGACGTTCCTCAGCCGATTTCCTCAGTTTATCGTAATCGAACTTCATGCGGAAGTATACTTCATTTACTATCTCAAGCAGGTATATCTCGAACTGCATAGCCGAGAAAAGCGGACCATCCACAACTATCTTCAATTCGCCGCCTTCATCAAGTTCAGCAGTTACATAATCCCTTATAGGATGCCATAAACGCAGAAACTCAACATAATCATCCTTGATAAATCGTATGGAACGCAGGTATTCAAGTTCCTCCCCGGCAAAGGTCAATGTACAGAGATGGTCTATCTGTTCATTTATCTCCCGAACCATTTCTGGGGTAAATACCACGCCCTTATTCCTGCATTTGAAATAATACTGACCGCAAAGGTCTGTATGCTTATGAAAAATGACCTGATCCATATTGAATTTGTAAAGATCAGTGTCAAGAAGTGAAATAACGATCGGTTCAAGTTTCATAATGTTCTTCCTTTCTGTATCACAGTTTTTTTCTTCTGTAAAGCTTTGCAGGACGGTGTCCCTCTCCCCTTACATATTCATCAGTTTCCTCGACATATCTGCCGATCATGCGTCGGAAGTTGGCAGGCAGAACAGAGACATCAGTAATAGTCTCCTGTACTTTCTGAAGTGCCGTCAGAGTAAATTTCTCAGGCAGAAAGTCAAATATAGCATCAAAGCTTTTGGCATGCTTTCTGAGCACATCAAGCGCCGCTGCGATCATAGCAGCATGATCAAATGCAAGACCTCCGCTGTCAGCTATCCCGAACTCGGTATGCCCGAATCTGCTTTTTTCAGATGTAAGTACAGCTTTCAGCTCTATTCCGTCATGTTCCAGCAGGAGATGGTATTTCTCATCCTCATCCATTTCAAAGCGAACACTGAACCATTGTGCATCAGAGGCATCATCCATCCCTATCTGCTTAACAGCCCTCTCCGTAATTATCGAAACATATGCATTGGATATCACCCATCCACGAGGGTCACGTCCGGGTTTACTGAAAACACCGACAGGAATAATAGCTGCCGGAAGGACATTAGTCTCCTCATGTATCTCTCTGAGCGCACATTCCTCAACTGTCTCGCCGCTTTGCAGAAAGCCGCCCGGAAGCGCCCACATATCTTTATACGGGTGTCCCCCACGCTTTACAAGCAGGATCCGGAGCTTGTTCTCGGGATTTCTGCGGTAGCTCTCCTTATCCTCCGAACTTATCATAAAAGCCGCCACATCTGTTGTGACAGACGGACGCTCATAGTCGCTGAGCCTGTAATCGGAAAGGAATTCTTTTTCGCTCTCCACATAATCACCTCCCGTGTTATTTATAATATGATAATATCACAAAAGCAATAAGTTGTCAAGTGTTTTTACAGTTACAGTATATCTCTCGTCTTTATCCGCCAGTCTGCCGTTTTTTGTTGTGCCCGCTCTTGACAAATCAGTAATTATGATGTAAAATGTAGGTGTATGTAAACTATTGTCAGGATACTACATTAACAATTTTATATATGGAGGTAGTTATGGATCAGAAAAGACCACGTGGACGTGAAAAAGATGTTACATCAGGAGGCAGCGGCGCTCACAGACGAGGCGACGGTCTCGGTACAGGCCCTGTCGGTTCAGGCAGCTATTCCGGACAAAGCACAGGCAGCGGCGGCGGTGCCAAGAGAGCTGCCATAGGCGGAGGCGGTGGTCTTGCCATTATCATATTCATCGCCATGATGCTCCTTAAAGGCGGCGGAACAGGCAACCTCCTCGGCTCGCTCACTCAGAACGCAGGAACTCCAAGTTCCTCAGGCAGCGGCTCAGTTCCCTCAGGCTTCGGATTCAGCACACAGGATACAGCTTCTTCAGGCGCTTTTACTGGTGATTCCAATGTTGATACATCAGTAGCAAGCGGATCAAGAGAAAAGAGAACTGTCATCAAGGGCAATAATCAGGATACAGTTACACTTATGGTGTATATGTGCGGTACCGACCTTGAATCAAAATACGGCATGGCTTCTTCTGATATGGAAGAAATGCGTGCTGCGAGCTACGGCGATAATGTAAATGTCATTGTGTATACAGGCGGATGCAAGGCATGGAAAAACAGCGGTATCAGTTCTTCTGTAAATCAGATCTATCAGATAAAGGACGGCAAGATCTACAGACTCGTTGATAATGACGGTACTGCTGCTATGACAGATCCTGACAATCTCTCCAACTTTATTAAATTCTGTGCAAAGAACTTTCCTGCAAACAGAAACGACCTTATCCTCTGGGATCACGGCGGCGGATCTGTCAGCGGCTACGGCTACGATGAAAAGAATGCTAAGAAAGGCTCTATGGATCTCGCAGGTATCAATAAAGCTCTCAAGAACGGCGGTGTCAAGTTCGACTTCATCGGCTTCGATGCCTGCCTTATGGCTACAGCAGAGAATGCTCTCATGCTGAACGAACACGCCGACTACCTCATAGCTTCGGAAGAAACAGAGCCCGGTATAGGCTGGTACTACACAAACTGGCTCACAAAGCTCGGACAGAATACATCTGCTCCAACACTTGATATCGGTAAAAACATCGTTGATGATTTCGTTGCAGAATGTGCTAAAAAGTGCAGAGGTCAGAAAACCACACTTTCAGTCATAGACCTCGCCGAATTTGCAAATACTGTTCCTTCAAAGCTTTCTGCATTCGCTAAATCGGTCAGCAGCAAGATAAGCAATAAGGAATACAAGGAAGTTTCAGATGCAAGATACGCTACCCGTGAATTTGCTGAAACTTCAAGAATAGATCAGGTTGATCTGGCTAATCTGGCCGAGAATATAGGTACAACAGAGGGTAAGGAGCTTTCAAAAGCTTTGCAGGAAGCTGTAAAGTATAACCGTACTTCTACAAACATGACTAATGCATACGGTGTATCCATCTACTTCCCCTATCAGCGCACCTCATATGTTGATACAGCTTGCAGCATCAACAATCAGATCGGTCTCGGCTCAGAGTACAGCCAGTGTATCCGACAGTTCGCAAGCCTCGAAACAAGCGGTCAGATCGCAGCAGGCGGTACAGGCTCTGCTCTCGGCTCACTCTTTGACCTCGGCGGTTCAACAGGTTCATCAGGCAATGCAGTCGATATCGGTTCACTTCTCGGTGCTTTCCTCGGCGGAGGCACATCAGGAAGAAGTATCGCAGGTCTTGATGCTTCAAATTCAGACTTCATGCAGGATACTGATGTTGACAGCGCTTCCGATTACCTTGCATCATATTACTTCGATGTGAATAACCTCGTATGGGAGGAGCAGAACGGCACTTACACAATGTCGCTCCCTGAGTCACAATGGGAAATGGTACACAAACTTGACCTGAATATGTTCTACGATGACGGTTCAGGCTATATTGACCTCGGTCTCGACAACATCTACTCTTTCGATGATGACGGCAAACTCATTGCTGATACCGACAAGAACTGGGTATCCATAGACGGAAATGTAGTTGCTTACTACCACACGGACACTATCGAAAACGGCGATGACTATTCTATCAGAGGCTATGTTCCCGCAATGCTAAACGGCGACAGAGTAAACCTCATGATCGTATTCGATAACGAAAATCCCAAGGGCTACATCGCCGGTGCTGCTTCAGATTATGTTGACGGTGAAACTGATACAGTCGCAAAGAGCATGACTGAACTTCAGGAAGGCGATAAACTTGACTTCATATGCGATTACTATGACTACGATATGAATTATCAGGACAGCTACTTCATCGGCGATCCCGTAACTTATCATGACGGCATGAAGATAAGCAATACTGATGTCGGAAGCGGCAAGGCTTACATGATGTACAAGTTCACTGATATTTACAATCAGGAATACTGGACACCTGCTATCGTAAAATAATTATTTATAAAGCACTGTGATCTTTAACCGTGATGCTCGTATAGCAGCTTTATGCGTGTCTATTGAGGAAAACCCTTTTGAAAAAGGGTTCTTCCTCAAACTCCTTTCCTAAAACTTTCAGTATTAATTTTTGCCCATTATAGGGCGCACATAAGTAAAGTAAGAATTTTTCATAACTTTTAAGTGCGCCCTATAATGGGCAAAAATTCTATTAAAAGTCTTTGGAAGGGGGTACGGGGGGAGAACCTTTCATCAGAAAGGTTTCCCCCGATAAATACATATAACGTTGC
>JAFOMV010000081.1 GCA_017418765.1 Ruminococcus sp.
CCGAGCGCCCTTGATATCATCCGCCCCTTTTGCCGCCTCAGCGTTCTGCAGCGTCCTGCCAAATGAAATAAACAAGGACAGTCAAAAAACATAGATGGGGCAATGTCCCATACGGATACCCCTATGAACCACGCAGCTATGCGCCTTTTGCACAATAAAAGCAGCTTGATTTGTGCGGTTCGCCTATGACATCTTGAACTAAAATATGGTATAATTATTGTGTATAATGTCGAAGCATCCGCTAAGCGGATATATTACTACGGAGGTGCCTGTTATGTATAATGTAGGAGAAGCAGTGGTCTATTCCTCTTATGGGGTCTGCACGGTATCAGCTATCGAAAACCGTGATTTCGGCGGCGATAGCATAGAGTATTACGTTCTTCGCCCTGTCGGAAACAAGAATAATACTTTCTATGTCCCGACAAAAAATGAGAAGCTGACGAGCCAGATGAGAAAGGTATATTCCCGAAGCGAAGTGGAAAAGCTTATCGGCGATATGCCGGAGGAGGGGCTTATCTGGATAGACAACGATTTCCAGCGCAAGGAGGAGTACCGCAGGATAATCAGCGGCGGTGACCGTTCTGAGCTTATACGCCTGATAAAGACGCTTTACCTCAAACAGCGAGACTTGCTTGACCAGCACAAGAAGCTTCATTCAGCCGATGAGAGATTCCTCAGCGAAGCGGAGAATATGCTCTATGATGAGTTCGCATACGCTCTTGATATCTCCCGTGACGAGGTACTTCCATACATAAAAAAGCGTGTTAGTGCGTCATAAATATAATTATCACGGGGCAGGTCTTTCATTATAGGCAATACCGCACAAAGCCCGCCTGAAGGCTTTGTACTGGATATGCTTGCATATTTTCCGTCATCTTGCACAGAAATTCCTTGACATACGTCAGTATGCCTGCGGAATTTCTATACAATCTGACGAAAAATCTGTCGGCGCATCTCCAGCACAAGCTTTGTGCGGTATTGCCTATAAGGTCTGCTCGTTTTTCTATAACAGTATCATGGAGTTAGTGAGCACAAACAGAAATAGGGTTTACTGTGGGTAACATATGTTGATTTTCACGTTGTTATGCGATAAAATATAAATTGATAAATTTTCAGAGGTGAGACATATCAAAACAGTTGAAATATTTACTGACGGAGCCTGCAGCGGCAATCCCGGACCGGGCGGTTACGGAGTTGTGCTTCGTTTTACCGCTAACGGCAAGGTGTACGAAAAGGAACTTTCAGGCGGCGACAGCGCCACTACCAACAATCGTATGGAACTTCTTGGTGTTATTACAGGGCTTTCCGCCCTCAAGGAGCCATGTAAGGTGACACTGACCACCGACAGCAAATATGTGGTGGACAGCATAACAAAAGGCTGGGTCTACGGCTGGAAGAAGAAAGGCTGGATAAAATCCGACAAAAAGCCTGCCCTTAACGTTGACCTGTGGGAGATGCTCCTGCCTCTCCTGGAAAAGCATGACGTTACCTTCAACTGGGTAAAGGGACACGCAGGACACCCTGAGAATGAGCGCTGTGACAGGCTTGCCGTTGAACAGCGTGATAAGTATTCAATATAGAATCGGAGGTTTCACAGATGGAAAAGAGATTTATTTACGCAGACAATGCCGCAACTACTGCTGTATCAGAGGAAGTTCTGAACGCTATGCTTCCGCATTTCCGCACCGCTTACGGCAATGCTTCAAGTATATACAAGCTGGGACGTGACGCACAGAAGGACGTTGAGACTGCCAGAGAAAAGGTAGCAAAGGCACTGGGCGCTGACCCAAGAGAGATATTCTTCACAAGCTGCGGCTCTGAGGCTGATAACTGGGCTATCAAGGGTGTTGCTGAGGCTATGGAGAAGCGTGGCAAGAAGCACATCATCACTTCTGTTTTCGAGCACCATGCAGTTCTTCATACCTGCGAATATCTTGAAAAGAAAGGCTTCGAGGTAACATACATCCCCGTAAGCGATAAGGGACTTATAGACCCTGAGGACGTGAGAAAGGCTATCCGTGAGGATACCGCCCTCGTCACTATCATGTACGCAAACAACGAGATAGGCACTATACAGCCTATCGACGAAATAGCTGCTATCTGCAACGAGAAGAAGGTCATTTTCCACACTGACGCTGTTCAGGCTGTAGGTCATGTGGAGATAGATGTTCACAAGCAGGGAATAGATATGCTTTCCCTCTCAGGCCATAAGATACACGCTCAGAAGGGAATAGGCGCTCTCTACATCAGAAAGGGCATAGCTATCCCCAATCTCATTCACGGCGGCGGTCAGGAGAGAAACAAAAGGGCGGGCACTGAAAACGTTCCTGCGATAGTAGGTCTTGGCGTTGCTATTGAGGCGGCTACAAAGAATATTGCCGAAAAGGCAGCAATTATAACTCCAAGAAGAAACAGGCTTATCGACGGTCTGCTGAAGCTTCCATATACACGTCTTAACGGCGACAGGGACAAGCGCCTTCCCGGAAACCTCAATATCTCATTCGAGGGCATAGAGGGCGAATCACTTCTTCTTATGCTTGACCTCAACGGCATCTGCGCTTCATCGGGTTCAGCCTGCACATCAGGTTCACTTGACCCCTCACACGTTCTTCTTTCCATCGGTCTGAAGCATGAGATAGCACACGGCTCGCTCCGTCTTTCCATCGAGGAGGATGTGACCGATGAGGACGTTGACTACATCCTTGAGGTAGTTCCTCAGGTAGTTGACCGCCTGCGTTCAATGTCGCCTGTATGGGAAAAAATGATGAAAGGCGAGAAGTATCAGTAATGGGCATACTTGACAGGATATTCGGCAAAGAGCCTAAGATAGACAGTATCCTTACCGATGACGAAAGGGAACTGCGTGACTATGAAGAAAATGTCTATATGGCAGAATCAGGAGTCGCAGCAGGAAATTATGCGGAATTTGTAATTGATGAAGCTTTCTTCATACCACATAAGGGAACGGTTGTGACAGGCACAGTCACAGCAGGAGTATTCAGCACAGGAAATGATATAGCCATCTATCGTGGAGATTCCCTGATACTGGAGACTTCCATAGAAGCTGTCGAACAGTTCAGAAACGTCTGCCACAAGCTCTCTGAGGGCGCAAGAGGCGGGATATACCTTAAAGATATTGACAGCACCATGAAAAAGCAGATAAAGCGAAATGATATAATCAAGAAAGTATAAAGGAGAAAGATAATTATGATGTACAGTGAAAAGGTACTTGACCATTTTTCAAATCCACGCAATGTGGGAGAGATAGAGGATGCAGACGGCGTAGGAGAGATAGGCAATGCCAAGTGCGGAGATATCATGAAGATGTACCTGAAAATAGACAAGGGTATCATCACGGACGCTAAGTTCAAGACATTCGGCTGCGGTGCGGCTGTGGCTACATCTTCTATGGCTACCGAGCTTATCAAGGGCAAGTCCATCGAGGACGCTCTCAAGCTGACAAATCAGGCGGTAGTTGAGGCTCTTGACGGACTTCCTGCTGTAAAGATACACTGTTCTGTTCTTGCTGAACAGGCTGTAAGATCGGCGCTTTCCGATTACTACACAAGACAGGGCATAGACCCTCTCCCCATAGTAGGCGAGATAAAAGAGCCTGAGGAATAAGATAGAAAAGGGAACTGTTACAGGTTCCCTTTTAGTCTGTCAAAAACAGCGCATATGTGTGAGGTGCGGGATGAAAGTTACGTGTAATACAGGGAAGTGGTGGGATTTTTTTATAAACAGTTGCATATTTCATTTTTTTTTGATATAATTTAAGGTAATGTCACATTATCCTTTTTATGCACGTATATATCTTATGCACATAAAAAATGAGAGGAGAACGCATATGAGAAACAAAACAAGGATCATTATCTGCACAGCGGCTGCGGCTGTAGGTATCATGGCGGCAGCACCTGTATCGGCTTCGGCAGATGTGGTCTTCACAGATGAGCCTGCGGTATCATCATGGTATAAGGACGACGAGGGCAGGATCTACTATTACAATGCGAAAAACGAAGCCGTCAAGGGTGAACAGATCGTAAACGGGAAAAAGTACCTTTTCTCAGAGAACGGTGTGCTCAAAACAGGCTGGAGGACTGTAGGAGGCAAGCGAAGATACTATGACCCCGAAACAGGTTCTCAGTGTTTCGGCTGGATAGAGTACGGCGGCAGCAAATACTATTCGACTGCTGATAACGGCAAAACAACAGGCGTTATGCGTGAAACAGGGGACAAGCTGCGCTTCTTTGACGAATACGGCAGAATGGCAGAGACAGGCGGCTTCGTTACAGACGGAGAGTTCCCTTATTATTTAAATGAAGAAGGCTATATCGTATCAGGCGATACAGTTATAGACGATGTCCCCTATATAATTTCCGATACAGGAGAGATAGCAACAGGCTGGCAGACAGTTGACGGAAAGAAATACTACTACGATGAAAAAACAGGAAACGCAGTTATCGGAAAAGCCGGAATAGACGGTGCCCACTACATCATCACGAAATCTGACGGTATGCTCACAGGTGAACAGGTCTATGAAGGTCAGCCCTATCTGCTGGGCGATGACGGAAAGGTGCTCACAGGCTGGCAGACCATTGGCGGCAGTAAGTATTACTTCCATGAGGATGCCTCAAATGCGTCAGGACTTACCGTGATAGACGGCAAAAAGTATATGTTCAGCGGCAGCGGAGAAATGCTGACAGGCTGGCAGACTGCCGATGGAAAGCTCCATTATTTCGATGAAAAAGGCGTAATGCAGACAGGCCTTGTCACTGTTGACGGAAAGCTCTACAGCCTTGACGGAAACGGCGCTGTATCAAAGGGCTTACAGACTATAAAAGACAAGACCTATTACTTCGGCGAGGATAATGCTGCGGTCTCAGGACTTGCTGAAATAGACGGAAAGCTCTACTTCTTCGATGAAGACCATGCCATGAAGAAAGGCGTAGTTTCTGCCGGCGGTGATACTTATCTTTTCGGCAAGGATGGTGCGGCACTCAAAGGCTGGCAGACATCCGCTGACAAGAAGTATTACCTGGGCAATGACTTCAAAGCCGTAAAGGGCATACAGACTATCAACAAGAAAAAGTACATTTTCAGCGATAAATGTGAGCTCCTCACAGGCTTGCAGACATACGAAAAGAATATCTATCTCCTTGACAAGAACGGAGTCATGCTCACAGGCTGGCAGACTGTCGGCAAGGATAAATACTTCTTTGCTGAGGACGGAAAGGCATACACAGGATTGCAGGAAGTCGGCGGAGATACTTATTTATTCAGCAGCAAGGGTGTCATGCTCACAGGCTTGCAGGAGATAGACGGTACCAAATATAATCTTTCCGAGGATGGTAAGCTTATCTCAGGCTGGAAGAAAAAGGACGGAAAGACCTATTACTATTCCGCTGAGGGAAATGCTCTTACAGGAGTAAATACCATCGACGGAAACATCTACTGCTTCGATAAAAACGGAGTTATGCTCACAGGCAAGACAGAGATAGGCAGTATGACCTACTTCCTTGCTGATGACGGAAAAGCCCTGAAAGGCTGGCAGAATGTGGGCAATGACAGATACTATTTCGCCGATAACGGCGCTGCTCTCAGAGGCATAAACGAAATAGACGGCAAGATCTACAATTTCGGCAGCAAAGGCGCTATGCAGAAAGGCTGGGCTGAGCTGAACGGTGAAAGATACTACTTCAGCACAAAAGACGGCACTATGGTAACCGGCTTACAGACCATAGGCTATGACAAGTACTACTTCAACGAAAACGGCATATCTGCATACGGGTTTGTGACTATCGGCGAAAAGACCTATAACTTCGGCAAAACAGGCGCTATGGAAAAGGGCTGGGCTGAAAAAGACGGAAAGAAGTATTACTTCGGCACAGAAGATGGTGCTATGGTAACAGGCTTACAGACCATAGGCGATGACAAGTATTACTTCAACGAAAACGGCACATCTGCATACGGTTTCGTGACTATCGGCGGCAAGACCTATAATTTCGGCAAAACAGGCGCTATGGAAAAGGGCTGGACTGAAA
>JAFOMV010000082.1 GCA_017418765.1 Ruminococcus sp.
CATTCATCCATACATAACAAGAAGTGCCAACGAGCGAAAGCAGATTATGCTAAACGTACAGAGTAAGCGAGCGCAGCAAGCGTATCGTGATTGCGGTCAAGCTGGCGTCAGCTTGCCGGCGAGCGACCTGAAACTCATCGCTTTGCAAGAAGTAAGCGAGTTTACGAGCGAATCGTGGTTGCGCTCCGCTCGCTCAGCGGCGGTCACAGAGTTGACACATTTTGTCACACAGTTTTGACCAATGTGAAAAAACCGACACAAAAACTTCCCATAAAAACTACATTTACCGCAAATTAATATCACACAGCTCAAATATAATATAATCACAGCAACGGGGAAGACCCCCGAAAGATAAAGTTTATAATTTTCTGAAAAGGAACGTGAATATTATGAGAGAAGAATACGAATACACAGTAAACAACATGGACGAAAACAGTGAGGTGAACGGTATGAACAACAATAACGATATGTACAGCTACTACAACGGATTCTCCGCAGACGGAGGTTCACCCAAGAAGCCTAAGAAACACATCGGCGCTAAGATAGCTGCTTCACTTATGGCTATGACTCTTGTTTCGGCAGGCTCTATCGGTATCTACCGCAGTGTCGCAGGAATCAATACAAACACTTCTGCTTCCGTTGAGACTTCTGAGGCTTCGGTTCTTGAAAAGGCTGCTGATACGGTTTCAAAAAAGGCTAAGACAGAGAATGTCAGCATAATCAAGGCTGAGGACAACTCAGGCAGTGTTCTTACCACAGAGGAGATAGTTGACAAGGTGCTCCCGTCGGTAGTCGGCATCGAGTCATCATTTACCATGACATCTCAGAACAACGGCTTCAACTTCGGTGACTTCGGCAGCTTCGGAGGCTTCGGCGGATTTGATTTCGGTCAGAGCCAGCAGCCGCAGACTTCACAGGCTACTGCTACAGGTACAGGCGTTGCTATCACAGAGGACGGCTACATCGTTACAAACGCTCACGTTATCTATGATACAGAGTACGGCGCTGGTCTTGCTGACAGCATATCAGTTCTCCTTAACGATGAAAAGAGCTATGATGCTGAGGTCATCGGCTATGACACAGACTGTGACCTTGCAGTCCTCAAAATAAATGCTAAGGGTCTTACTGCTGCTGAATTCGGCGACAGTGACAACTTAAAGCTGGGTGAATCAGTTATCGCTATCGGCAACCCTCTCGGCTTTGAGCTTATGGATACTGTTACAAGCGGTATCATATCAGGAATCAACCGTCAGATAACTATCAACGATAAGGCTATGACCCTCCTTCAGACAGATGCCGCTATCAACTCAGGCAACTCAGGCGGACCGCTCATCAACAAGTACGGTCAGGTCGTCGGTATAAATTCATCAAAGATGTCAGCTTCATATTCCGAGACATCTATCGAGGGCATCGGTTTTGCCATCCCGTCAAACGAGACTGCTCAGATAGTTGATGATATCATGGAATACGGCTATGTTACAGGCAAGCCGCAGCTTGGCATAAGCTGTCAGAATGTTACCGATACAATTGCAAAGATGTACAATCTGCCTGTAGGTGTATATGTAACAGCCGTTACAGACGGAAGTGCTGCTGATAAGGCAGGCTTGCAGTCAGGTGATGTCATCACAGCTGTTGACGGTGAGGAAGTAAAGACCTCGGAAGAACTCAACGCAAAGAAAAACGAACACAAAGCAGGCGAGTCTCTTGAACTCACCTACATCAGAAGCGGCAATAAGGAAAAGGTAAAAGTAACTCTTGACGAAGCTGCTGCTGAAAACAAATGACAACACTTTAAGGCAACACCGCACAAAACTTGTGCTGAATATGCGCCGACAGATTTTTCGTCAGATTGTATAGAAATTTCGCAGGCATACTGACGTATGTCAAGGGATTTCTGTGCAAGATGGCGGAAAATATGTAAGCAGATTCAGTGCAAAGCCGTCAGGCGGGCTTTGTGCGGTGTTGCCTTAAGGCGGACGGTGCTCACGGCGTCCGATGACAACACTTTACCGTGAATACGGTAACTTTTTTTCATAATCTTCTTCATTATTGCTCTGCCGCCGGCAGACACAGGTACTCCCTCTGATCTTCATCAGGTCAGGGGGAGTATCGCTTTATGCACACATATCACTTCATCTGCATATGATGAAAGAGTTCCGCATACCTGCGAACTAAAGTTTGCGGTATGCGGATGGGCAAATATGGGATTTGCCGCATATCTCGGCGTGCCGTATGCCGTAAAGCGGTGGAGGAAAGATATGTGCGGAATTGCAGGCGCTGTCAGTTTTATTGAGGATATGCGTGAGGATATGAAGACCTACGAGAAAATGCAGACTGCCCTTATACATCGTGGACCCGATCAGCGTGGGATAGTCATTTCCCGTGAGGCGGCGCTGATACATACACGCCTTGCTGTCATCGACACAGAGGGCGGCAGACAGCCTATGAGCGCAGGACAGTATACCATAGTCTACAACGGCGAACTGTACAACACCGATGAGCTTCGCCGTGAACTTGGCGTGGACTTCTCCACACGCTCCGATACCGAGGTAGTGCTGAAAAGCTACATAAAATGGGGAGAGAACTGCGTTGACCATTTCAACGGTATATTTGCCTTTGCGGTCTACGATGAACAGGAGCACAGACTTTTTCTCGCCCGTGACCGCATAGGTGTAAAGCCTCTTTTCTACTTCCTCAGCGGCACTAAACTCATATTCGCTTCGGAGATACCCACGCTCCTTGAACATCCCGATATCCCCCATGAAATAGACCCACAGGGGGCGGCAGAGCTTCTGCTTATGGCTCCGGGAAGGACGGCAGGCTGCGGAGTTGTAAAGGGCATAAGGGAGCTGAAAGCAGGGGAGTGCGGCTTCTATTCCGAGGAAGGGCTGAAACTCCGCACATACTGGCGGCTGAGAGCCTATCCCCTTGATGAAAGCTTTGAGCAGACCTGCGAACACGTAAGGGAACTGGTCATCGACTCCATACGCAGACAGCTTGCGGCGGATGTGCCTGTGTGTACTTTCCTTTCGGGGGGACTTGATTCCAGCCTTATTTCTTCGGTGGCGGCGGCTGAAATGAAAAAACAGGGCAGGACTCTCCACACATTTTCCGTTGACTATCAGGGCAATGACCGCTATTTTCAGAAAAGCCGCTTCCAGCCCGACAGTGACCCTGAGTATATCCGCTGTATGGCGGAATATCTGGGAACGGAGCATCACTGGACTGTGATTGATATACCCGAACTTGTGGCGGCTCTGGATGAAGCTGTGGAGGCAAGGGGACTTCCCGGCATGGCTGACGTTGACGCATCGCTCCTGCTGTTCTGCCGTGAGATAAAGAAATACGGCACTGTTGCGCTGTCGGGGGAATGTGCTGACGAGATATTCGGCGGCTACCCCTGGTACAGGGATAAGGACATCCGCATGACTGACGGTTTCCCCTGGGCGCAGAGTACGGCATACCGCAAGAGCTTTTTGTGTGACAGATACGCAGAGCAGATAAATGCTGAGGACTACGTTTATTCCGCCTACAGAAGAACTGCCGATTATGCGGAGAAACTCCCCACCGACAACGACACCGACAGCCGTATGCGTGAGATGACACAGCTGAACTTCGACTGGTTCATGCAGACGCTTCTTGACCGCAAGGACAGAATGTCCATGTACAGCGGACTGGAGGTGAGAGTGCCTTTCTGCGACTACAGGATAGCCGAATATATGTACAACGTCCGCTGGGAGTACAAGGACTGGCAGGGCAGGGAAAAGGGGCTTCTCCGTGAGGCGATGAAAGACTGGCTCCCCGAAAAGGTACTGCGGCGGAAGAAAAGTCCCTACCCGAAGACACATTCCCCTGCATTCCTTGAAGCAGTCACCGACAAGCTGAGGAAGATACTTGACGAGGGAACGCCCATGACCGACCTTGTGAAGCGTGAAGCCCTTGAACGTCTGCTGACCCATGCCGACCATGTGCAGTGGTACGGACAGCTTATGAATCTCCCCCAGACCATAGCCTTTTTCATTCAGCTCCATCACTGGCTTGTACGCTATGACATCAGCTTTTGTTAACCGCCATGTAGTTGAACCCGATCGTAGGGGCTGGCGTCCCCGACAGCCCTTTCAGAAAGCAGAAAGCAGAAATCAGGATTGTAGGGGCGCTTTCCGAGCGCCCTCAGGAATACAACCAAATGTGATGAACCATTTGTAGGGGCGCACAGTGTGCGCCCTCAGATAGCCAAACAAATGTCGATAGAACATTGTAGGGGACGGTGTCCTCGACGTCCCCTTGTTGCGTTTCATGTTGCCTATGGTGTGGGCTGTCGGGGACGCCAGCCCCTACGGTCTGATTTCTGCTTTCTGCTCTCTGCTTTCTGCTCTCTGATTTCTGAAAGTCGGGGGCGC
>JAFOMV010000083.1 GCA_017418765.1 Ruminococcus sp.
TAGGATATGCAAGCTTGCGCTTACCCCAATCCTCGTTGACTTCAACAGCTTCAGCGTGACGCTCGATTCTCTCCTTGAACTTCTGGATGAGAGCCTTCATAGGTTCTTCACCGTTCTTGAGGCTGAAAACAACCATTACTTCATACTTAGCGGATACCTTTGCCATTTAGCACACCTCCTTCTGGGATCATGCCCGACAACTAACTGTGGGCAAGGATAATAGTAGTAACATGCTTACACACGATACTTAAATAGTATACCATAACCTGTCCGATTTGTCAACGGGAAGAAGATATTTTTTTGTTTTAACGAGTGCAAAAACCGTGATGCACATTTTATATGTGTATCACGGTTCTGTTTTTCATTTCTCAGGCATGGGATAGCGTTTCTTGTCTTCTTCGGTTATAGGTCTGATCACACGTGCAGGTACGCCTGCTGCAATAACATTTGAAGGGATATCCCTCGTTACGACACTTCCTGCACCCACTACTACATTATCGCCGATGGTAACTCCGCCAAGTACTATGACTCCGGCGCCGAACCACACATTATTTCCTATGGTTATCGGCAGCGCTACTTCAAGTCCTGCGTTGCGCTGATCAGCATCAAGAGCGTGTTCGGCAGTTGTGAATATGCAGTTCGGAGCGATGAAAACATGATTGCCGAACGTCACCTTTCCTCCATCCAATATCTGACAATTATGGTTTGCAAAGAAGTGATCGCCTATAAAGGTATTATAACCGTAATCACACCAGAAAGGTGCATTTATAGTTATATCTTCACCCATTTTTCCGAATATGCTTCCAAGCATTTCCATCTGTGCTTTACGGTTTGATGTACTTATCTGATTAAATTCAAAGCACTTTTCCTTGCATTGCTCTATCTCTGCGATAAGGTCTTTGTCATAATTCGCATCATAAAGATAGCCAAGGTCTCGTTTTTCTTTTTCAGTCATAGTTCCCTCCCTTTTGTATGACTTACCATATGAACGGTATGAGCTTATATCTTACTTTCTGCTTGTATTCGGAGTATCCCTCCAGTCCTTCTTCAAGTATTTTTTCTTCATTGCCTATACGCAAAGCAACTATTATCGGATAGATCAGGAATATCACAAAAGATATCACCGATCCCAGTATCACCGGCACAGACAGGAACATGAGAATAGTTGCCGTATACATGGGATGGCGCACTATACCGTAAAGTCCTGTATCCACTACCTTCTGGTTTTCCTGCACTTCAACCGTTCTGGAAAGATAGGCATTTTCTTTCATTACTTCCGCATACATCACATACGAAATCAGAAACAGCACAGTTCCGATGATGACCGCACATTTCGGGAACGATATCCAGCCGAAACGGTAAGTCAGTCCTGCAATAATGAATCCTGCAAGGAACATCACTCCGCTGAGAGCGACCACGCCTTTCTGTTCGGATTCCTTTTCCTTTGAATCAAGCCGCTTTTTCAGCAGTTCAGGCTCTTTCACGAAAAGCACTGTCCCCAGTATCA
>JAFOMV010000084.1 GCA_017418765.1 Ruminococcus sp.
CAAGCATATCCGCAAGTTCTTCTATGTTCTTGTCAGCCTGATACTCGGCAAATTCCTCGCCCAGCTTTTTGTCAAGCTCGGTCATGTATTCTTCTTCGGAGAGGATATGCGTGTAGGCTTTCTTGCCTGCTTTTTCTATTATCTCGGGAATCTTGTCACGGACAAGTTTGTTGTGGTGCTTGGTCATTTTATCACGCTCCTTAGCAAAGACTATTATTTGTTTAAATTATACCATTTTATATACTAAACGTCAATGAATATATAGTTGTGATTCTTGTGATTTCAATAATCGCACATATGTTTAAAGGCTCTCAGAATTACTCTGAGAGCCTACCGCCTGCACCGTCAGAAAAGCTGTCCCGAATCAGCATCGACCTTGACTTCAAATCTGTTTTGAAAATGAAGCTACTCTACGATGGTAACTGCGGTATTATCGGGAGCCTTTCTAAGCGAGCCGACAAAGGTTATCAATTTTAGCAAAGCATTGCAGAACTGTCAATAAAAACGCCGTATTGGCACCAACCTTATCATTCACCGTTTTATTGTGCCTGACTTTTCAACACACAGAATAAATATGTTGAAAACTTCATCACCCTATTATATCCTTGTTAAAAAGCCGCATTACATCCATTTTCAGCGCTCTGTTCTCGTGAGAACTTAGCTGAGGGTCAGCTTCAAGCAGCTCTCTTGCACAGCTCTGAGCTTTATTCATAAGCTCCATGTTGCAGGCGATATCCGCAATTTTCAGCGGCGGAAGTCCATGCTGAGCGCTTCCGAAGAAGTCACCGGGGCCACGCATTTTCAGGTCCTCCTCTGATATTCTGAATCCGTCAGCAGTTGATGACATTATCTTCATTCGCTTCACACAGTCCTCGGAGGTGTTGTCGGTGATCAGTATGCATGAGCTTTCATACTGTCCACGTCCCACACGTCCACGAAGTTGATGAAGCTGAGAAAGTCCGAATCTTTCGGCATTTTCTATGACCATAACCGCCGCATTGGGCACGTCCACACCAACTTCTACAACAGTTGTGCAGATAAGCACCTGTATCTCACCGTCACGGAAACTTCTCATTACCTTTTCCTTTTCGGCGGCACGCATCCTGCCGTGAAGGAGCGCAGTGGAATATCCTTTCAGATCACCCTTTGCGGCATTTTCTGCGTATGACTTTACGGCAAAAAGGTCACTTTCGCTGTCTTCTATCATTGGGCACACTACATATGCCTGACGTCCTTCATCAAGTCTTGCTTTGACAAAGCCGAAGGCACGATGACGAAGCTTGCCCGTGACGGCATAGGTCTGAACGGGCTTGCGTCCCTTTGGAAGCTGAGTTATTGCGGATATATCAAGGTCTCCATAGATTATCAGGGCGAGGGTGCGTGGAATAGGAGTAGCCGACATTACCAGCTTGTGGGGAGAATCTCCCTTTTCGGCAAGAGCTGCTCTCTGTGCAACTCCAAAGCGGTGCTGTTCATCGGTTATGACCAGTCCCAGCGCCTTGTATTCAACGTCTTTCTGGATTATGGCATGAGTACCAACGATAACGTCTATCTCGCCCGACACTATCTGTTCACGTATCAAAGCCTTTTTCTTGGCGGTAAGTGAACCTGTCAGCAGACAAACATTGACACCGAAAGGTTCGAGGAATCCCGAAAGAGTGCGGTAGTGCTGGGAGGCAAGTATTTCCGTAGGAGCCATAAGTGCGGACTGAGCGCCGTTTTTTGCTGTGAAATAGCAGGCGGCGGCAGCAACGGCAGTTTTACCGCTTCCCACATCTCCCTGTAAAAGCCTGTTCATAGGCACATCACGGCAAAGGTCAGATATTATTTCCGAAACAGCTTTTTTCTGGTCATCAGTCAGTTCAAAGGGAAGCCCTTCCGTAAACGGAGCAGTGCTGATACTGCTGTCCATTTTGTAGGCTGTACTGCGTCTGCTGCGTGATTTCATCAGTGACATACCCAGCTGAAGCTTCAACAGTTCGTCAAAGGCAAGGCGCTGTCTTGCGGCTTCTGAGGCTTCTTCACTTTCGGGAAAGTGTATATTCTCCAGCGCCGTCATCAGGGGGCATAGGTCATACTTCTCCATAACAGCTTTGGGGAGAGTTTCAAACGGGTCGGCACGCATAAGTTCAAGTGCCTGCCGCATATTGGTCCGCACCATATTTACGGATAATCCCTGAGTAAGCGGATAAACAGGCTGTATAAGCACCTTTTCCGAAGCGCTGATATAGACAGGTGCACTGATCTCTTTTCGCAGGAAATTGCCGCTGACCTTGCCGTACATATA
>JAFOMV010000012.1 GCA_017418765.1 Ruminococcus sp.
CTATACTACGGAAATAACTCAGGGCATGATAGACTTCATCCGTGAGAAATACGATCCCGAATTGATAACCGCCGAATGTGCCGTTGAGAATATCGGTTCTGCAAGAGTCATGGAGAAATGCGGCATGACGTTTGTCGGCTTTGGTGAATACTCACGCTTTGACGGAAGCAGCACCTATAAATCCAAAAAGTACGAACTCAGACGCTGATATTAAACCAATGTAGGGAACGCCGCCCCCGGCGTTCCACGGTGCAATGAAAAAACTTCAATGGAACGCCGAGGGCGCCATCCCCTACAAAAGAGGATAACAAATAATATTGCAGCGGCGGATATCATCTGCCCGAAAAGCAAAACAAGAAAAGAGGGAATTTATGAGCGATAAAGCACTGGTAGTTATAGATATGCAGAACGACTATCTCTGGGAAAAGCGTAAACCCATGTTCTCATATGACAGCAAAGACCTGACAGCAAATGTAAACGCATCAATAGCCGAGTATAAGGCAAAGGGCTGGGATGTAATATACATCGCTCAGATATTCCCCAACATCATCACAAATAAATGGTTCATCGGCTTTTCAATAAAGGGAACTGAGGGAGCAGAGTTTTACAGCGGTCTTGATAAGGTTTCTGACCTGTATTTCGAGAAGAAACTTCCCGACACATTCTCATCCAAAAAGTTCTGTGAATTTGTCAAAGCAAAGAGGTATAATGAAATGGCGCTGTGCGGACTGGACGAGTGCGGATGTGTGGGTGCAACTGCCAAGGGTGCTGTCAAGAGAGGGATAAAGACATATATGCTGACCGACAGCATAGGCAGGCGTTTCCCTGAAGATAAGGTAAACAAAATGCGTGAAGCTCTCAAAGGACTGGGAGTTCAGTATATTTAATAATTCCGAATTACGCATTACGAATTCCTAATTAAAGAAAGTGTGGTGAAAAAGAATGATAAGACATATTGTGATGTTCAAGCTCAAAGCAACAGAGGGTATGAGCGAATATGACAATGCTGCCGAAGCTAAGAAGCGTTTCGAGGATGTTATCGCAAAAGTGAATGAACTGAAAAAGGGCGAGCTGGTCATTAATTCAAAGGACGCAGATCAGTCGAATTATACGATCTCGCTGATATGCGATTTCGACGATATCGACGGCCTCAACGCATATCAGGTGCATCCTGCACACGTTAATTTCGCAAAATTTCTTGGTACAGTAAAGACAGACAGAGCGTGCATAGACTACGAAATATAACAAACCCAACGTGTAGCGGCGGATGATATCCGCCACTACCGATCACAATTGAAAAGAGGGAAAAACTATGGTAAATGTAAAAGGGAAATGGGCACTTATAACAGGTGCAAGCCGAGGTATCGGCTATTTATGCGCTATATTCATGGCAAAGCAGGGCTGTAACCTTGTTCTTCACAGCAGAAATGCAGAGCACTGTCAGCACGTTGTGGACGAGGTAAAGGCGCTTGGTGTGGATGCTTACACTATTGAAGCTGAACTCTCAGATATCTCACAGGTAGAGAGAATGTGCAAAGAGATCGATGAAAAGGGCACTCCCATTGATATTATTCTCAATAACGCAGGACTTCAGATAGCCTACAGAACTGAGTATCTGAAAACTCCTGCATCTGATTATGATGTGAGCTTCAAAGTGAACACTACTGCGCCTATGATGATCTGTTATCACTTCCTTCCTGCAATGAAGGAGAGAGGTTTCGGACGTATCGTCAACACTACAAGCGGTATCGACCTTGAACCTGAGCAGGCAGGCTATTCCGCAGCAAAGGCAGCACTGAACAAGGTAACACGAGACCTGGGCAAGAATTATGAGGGAACAAATGTTACTATGAATCTTACCGATCCCGGCTGGTGCAGAACCGATC
>JAFOMV010000085.1 GCA_017418765.1 Ruminococcus sp.
AGTTAGTATAATTTGCTTTTTATGAAAAATGTGATATAATGTCGTTGACTTAATCAGGACTATGTGATATAATAATTTTAAATTATTCACTGTATCGAAAGAGGGAATGATTGTAACACATTTTACATAAAGGAGAGTAGTAATGAAAAAAGCACTTGCACTATTGCTTCCGCTGACATTGCTGGTATCAACTATGTCATGTGCGAAAAAGAACAAAACCTCAGAAAAGTCCGAGACTGAAACAACAAATGCATCTACATCAGCTGCCGAGCCCACAACAAGTACAGAGTTAGAGTTTGACGGCCCTAAGTATGAGACATACGCAACCATGACTCCCGAGGAGATAGTGGCAGCACTCACTTTGGAGCAGAAAGCGGCACAAATGGTACAGCCTGCGGTCTATAACATCACAGAGGAGGATATGAAAGCCAACGACTACGGCAGTATCCTTTCTACGGTCGGATGTGTCGATTCCGATACATGGGCTGAAACTGTTGACGGCTATCAGCAGGGAGCAATTGAGTCAGAGGCAGGTATTCCCTACATCTATGGTCAGGACGATGTTCACGGCGTGAACTACTGCCGTGACGCTGTATACTTCCCCCACAATATAGGACAGGGTGCGGCCAACGATGAAGAACTGGCTTATCAGGTAGGCCTTATTACAGCTGACGAAGCAAAGCTCTGCCATATGATGTGGAACTTCTCGCCTTGTGTTGCTCAGTCTGTAGACCCTCGCTGGGGACGTACATATGAGTCCTACGGCTCAGACCTCGAAACTATTACAAAGCTCAGCACCGCCTACACAAAGGGACTTATCGACGGCGGGCTTGTTGCCTGTGCAAAGCACTTTTTCGCAGACGGTAATGTACTGTACGGCACAGGCGAGCCCGGTGATACATATATGCTTATTGACCGTGGCGACTCTCAGCTTACCGATGCGGAGATAGATGAACTTCTCAAAGTGTATCAGGCACAGATAGACGCCGGTGTCCAGACAATTATGATAAGCCATTCATCCCTCAACGGCGTGAAGATGCATGAAAACAAGGAGTACATCATGAAGCTCAAAGACGAAATGGGCTTCAAGGGCTTCATCGTCAGCGACTGGGGCTCGATTCAGCATATAACAGGCGATTCCTACAAGGAACAGGTCATAAAGAGTATAAATGCAGGAATTGATATGCTCATGGAGACCGATAATTTTGACGAGGCCAAGCGTATAATTGTGGACGCAGTCGGAAGCGGTGACATTTCCGAGGAACGTGTCAACGATGCTGTTACACGTATAATCAAGGTCAAGAAAGACGCAGGACTCTTTGATGATCCGCTGCTGGAGACTATGACTACCGAAAAGACAGTCACAGGTTCTCTTGAATACCGAAAGGTAGCCGAAAAGCTTGTTGAGGAGAGTCTTGTGCTTCTCAAAAACGAGAATAATGTCCTTCCGCTTAAAAAGGGTACAAAGGTCTATATCACAGGACCGGCGGCAAACAGCTGTCAGGCACAGTGCGGCGGCTGGACTATGGACTGGAACGGCTCTAACTCAAAGGACGTCCCCGGAGTTACCACCATACAGGAAGCCTTTGAGCGTTATGCCAAGGACTACGGCATTGAAGTCATCACGGATAAGGAAGAAGCCGAAAAAGCCGATGTTGTGCTTCTTTGCCTGGGCGAGCAGAACTACGCCGAGTGGAACGGCGATACTGAGGATATGGGACTCTTTGGCAAACTTGGTCTCAGAGGCAATTCAGAGGCACGAAAAGAGGCAAAGGCACTCGGAAAGCCCACTGTCACCTGTATCGTTGCGGGCAGAAATGTCCTCATAGACAAGAGACTATACGATGACTGGGACAGCGTTGTTATGTGCTACCTCCCCGGTTCTGAGGGCAAGGGCATATCCGATGTTCTCTGCGGCTGTTCTGACTTTACAGGTAAGCTGCCTGCACCGTGGTATGACTCATTAGACCAGATACGCACAGATGAGTGCTGGCTTGAACGTGGCTACGGTCTCAGCTACGGCGACGACTTCAAACCTGTTGACGAGCCTGAGACTATACTCGATCCGCCGACGGTAGTTGAACCTGATCCTGCAATTGAGGGTACGAATTATAAAGCAGGACTTTACAAGGACGGCGTTTACGTCAATGAGTATGCAGGTATCAAGCTGAATGTTCCTGGTGATTTGATGTATGACAAAGTCGATTATGACGAAAAGCAGGAATGGATTGAAGAGGAAACTAATGAGAAGTATGCAAAACTGTTAGAATCACAGGTCTATGACGCTTGTTTTGGAAGTGCAAAGGAATCTATATTTGTTTTCTTTGTTAATACCAATATGCTTTTCCCAGATGTTGAGGACGTTACAGAAGATCAGGCGCTTGACTATTGCAGGGACTGGATAGATGGCATCCTTGATGTGGAATGGCAGGAAAGAGCAGATGTCAAGCTCGGAAATCAGGAGTTTTCGAGAGATGTGTGTACTTATGACGAAAACTCTTCTGATTATTATTATATGAAAAAAATTGATAATGATATG
>JAFOMV010000086.1 GCA_017418765.1 Ruminococcus sp.
AAAAAAGATCGACATAAGAAAGCTCCCCACCAACAGCAAAAAAGACGGAGCCGACAAGGATGACATCATCGCTAAATATGAGGCAAACAAAGCTGAACTCGCTCTCCTCCAGGATAAATTCTACGCTGACGGCAGAGAGGGTCTTATCATCGTATTGCAGGCTCTTGACGCTTCGGGAAAGGATTCGGCAGTAAAAAATGTTTTCAGCGGAATAAATCCCCAGGGTGTAAAGATTCATTCCTATAAAGCTCCCAACTCTGAGGAACTCGCTCATGATTACCTGTGGCGTATACACCAGAATGTCCCACGCCGTGGAGAAATAGCCGTATTCAACCGCAGCCACTACGAGGACCTTATCACTGTGCAGGTCGAGAACATAAAGCCCCATTACCATATATCAGAGCGTATCATCGGCAAGGATGACAAATCTTTCTTCAAGGAGCGCTACGAACAGGTCAACAACTTCGAGGAGTATCTGTATCAGAACGGCTACAAGGTGATAAAGATATTCCTGCATATATCCAAAGAGGAACAGACCAAGCAGCTCCTTGAAAGGATCGAGATACCTGAGAAAAACTGGAAATTCCGTGCAGACGATATGAAGGTAAGGGATAAGTTCGATGTGTATGTTGACTGCTTCAACGAAGTGATAAACAAGACATCTACCAAGAACAGCCCCTGGTATGTTCTCCCCGGTGACCAGAGATGGTATACCCGCTATCTCATCACAGAGATACTTCTCGATGCGCTGAGATCGGCTAAGTCGGAGTATCCTCCCCTTCCCGAAGAAGACAGGGAACGAATGGACGAATGCAGGGATATGCTGAAAGCTGACCTGGAACAGCCTGATACCGAAAAGAAAAAATCAAAGAAAAAGTAATACTTCCGACTGCAAGTAAAATGTTTTTGTACAGCTTTGCTGTCAGGTGCAAATCTACAGTGCGTAATTTTTAATTTTAAAATTACAGTTAATAAAGTAAAATAAAACAGTAAATCCACTCTGCGCTTTGTTTCTCGATATAATAATTTATGATTATTTAACAGTCCGTTAACAATATACGCCGGATAGTGGGAAATCTAATATACAACATTGCTAAAACATTCTACCTAAATTCTACGATCGATTTATTGCAACTTGCACAAACTAACTTGACTTTTTTCTACCATTATGATAAAATTAAGGTGTCAGAGGCGGAAAGTTTACTGCACTGGGCTTTCCGAGGAAGATATGAAAAAATTATATTTCATGGGAGGTTTTTATACTATGTTTAATTCCAAAAACGTTAAACGCATCGTGAGCATCTCAGCTGCTGCTGTTTGTATGCTCTCATCACTCAGTATCGCTCCTGCTGATTACTTCATTGCCAATGCAGAAGGCGATATGTCAGCTTTCGAGATCACTGAAAACATGAAGATAGGCTGGAACCTCGGTAATACCCTTGACGCTACAGCAGGCGACAAGAACGGTACTTTCGAGACAGCAGGCCTGGAAACTGAAACTTCATGGGGTCAGCCAAAGGCTTCCAAGGAGCTTTTCGACGCTATCAAGGCTAAGGGATTCAATACAGTCCGTGTCCCCACTACATGGTTCCAGCACCTCGACGCTGATAACAACATCGATCCTGAGTGGATGGCTCGTGTTAAGGAAGTTGTAGACTACGGTATCAAGAACGATATGTACGTTATCCTTAACCTCCACCACGAAAACTGGGTAAACAGAGCAGACCTCGGTACTGCTTATGACGTTATGAAGCCAAAACTTCTCAAGATCTGGGAACAGATCAATGAGACATTCGGCGATTACGATCAGCACCTCATTTTCGAGTGCATGAACGAGCCTCGTGCCGCAGGTACTTCACACGAATGGTGGGGCCCTGAGGACGCTGAAGTTGAGACTATCAACAAGCTCAACGCTGATTTCGTAAACCTCATCAGAACTTCTGATTCAAAATACGCAAAGACCCGTCTCCTTATGATCCCGGGCTACTGTGCCGGTTCAGATGTTTCTATGATCTCACTCATAGACATCCCTAAGGATGACGCTTATGTTGCTGCTTCCATCCACGCTTACGTTCCTTACAACTTCACAATGAACCCGGGCAAGGACGGTCAGCACGATACATTCACAACTGCTTTCAGCAATGAACTTGCCGGAATCCTCGACGGTATACGTTCTACATTCCTCAACAAGGATATCCCTGTTGTAATCGGTGAGTTCGGTACTTCAAACTATGAGAACACTGAGGCTCGTGTAAAGTGGGCTGACCAGTACCTCACAACTGCTAAGAAATACGGTATCCCTTGCGTACTCTGGGATAACAACGTAGAGCTTGAGTCAAAGCCTACAGGTGAAGCTCACGGCTATATCAACAGAAAGACACTTGAATGGTACACAGAGCCTGTTAAGGTAGTTGACAAGATGATGGAGATCATCAACGACAAGACTATCGTATGGGGCAGCGAAAGACATATCCCGACTGTTGAACATCAGGCTTACGGCGATGCTAAGACATTCCTCGAAGGCCCTTACGAGCTCGATGCTGCTAAGGAAAAGACTTATCAGAACACAACTCCAGGCGGTGACGGCGAAGTTGAGTGGTCACAGCTCGAAGGCAAGGAAGTTGCTATCAAGTTCACAGGCACAACTCCTGTTCTCTGCTTCTCTGACGCTTCATACGGCGGCTGGACTGAGGTAAAGCCTTACGAAGTAGACGAGACAAACGGTATCGCATACTACCTCATGGCTAAGGTACCTGATGCTTGGGGCGATGATCCTACAACTATCGCTCATATGCAGGCTAAGACAACTAAGACAACTAACGTTGATTCTATCAAGATACTCGAAGCTCCTAAGGGTGAGATCTCAGAACCTGCACCAACAGCTAAGATCAAGAAGGTAAACCTCAAGGACGCTAAGAATACAGATATCCTCGTTGTTTCTCTTGAGGGTAAGGCTGGCACTAAGACAAACGGCGCTCTCGGCTTTATGAAGGGCGATGACTGGACACAGATCGAATGGAACGGTACTGTTGATGCTGACGGTAAGCTCACAGTTGAAATTCCTCTTGCTGACGCTGTAGTAGGCGGAAGCGCTGAGTTCCAGATCTGGGCTAACTTCGAGGATGTTGATATCAAGGATGTTAAGTTCGTAGGCGCAGTTGCTCCTGTTGAAACAACACCTGCTGTAACAACACCTGCTACTTCAACTCCTGCTGCTTCAACTCCTGCATCAAGTGCTACTCTCCTCGGCGATGCTAACTGCGATACTATCGTAAACATCTCTGACGCAGTACTCATCATGCAGGCACTTGCAAATCCTTCAAAGTTCGATGTAAACGGCTCTGACGCATTACACATCACAGCTGTAGGCAAGGCAAATGCTGATTGCTGCAACGTTGGCGACGGTGTTACAAATAAGGATGCTCTCGCTATCCAGAAGCTTATGCTCAAGCTTATTGACAAACTCCCTGCAACCGACACAGCTGAATGATTTAATACATTATAAGGGAAAAAAGACGCCGGCAAATTTGCCGACGTCTTTTCCTTTTGTTACTCTTACAGCAGCTATTGCAGCCGCTGTAAGAGTTATTTTTATGCCTCCCATGCCTGTATGTATGAGCACGGACTTCCTTCTTCATCATATGTCTGAACTGCTTCTGCGTAGACGAAAATATCAAATTCATCGGGCAGAGTTGCTGTAGCGGGTGAGTGATCTACCTTAGCCCAGCTTATCAGGCTCGTTCCTGTCAGCTTTCCGGGAGAGACAGGGTATGTGTAATAGTAGAATCCATCACGGTATACCCAGCCCTCGGGGAGATTTGTTTTATATGATGCGTAGGGGGTGTAATTCGTACCGTCATAGGAAAAACTTGTGACATCACCATAATCTGATGAAGAAAGTTCAAGCCTTACCCTTACGTAGCAATCCTCTGTTCCTGTATTGCATATCTTTACATCTTTCCTGAATGGGTCATCCGTCTTTTGTGAAGGCGGTTCAAATTCCTCAGAGATGTCGATCTGAACAAAGGTTGTCGGCTTTGGCGGTATTCTCTTTGCAAAAATACGATTTGTTATCGAATCATTGCTGCTAAAATAAGCTATAGTCTGATCGATGATAAGGAACATAACTACTGATGCTGTGATAAATAAATACTTTTTCTTGCTGTTTTTCATTTGTTCCTCATCTCCTTTTTATGAGTTCTTGTATTCAATATGATTATCTGCAAATGTCTGATAAGTCTTTTTCTCATCTCGTTTAAGTCTGTTATCATATGATACCTTTATCTCACTTCTTCTTCCCATTACCACTGTTGCCTTTGTGCCCTCAACAGTCGATGACTTCTCAGGCGCAACGGTGATACTTTCCATATTGTAATTGATATTGCTGAGCTCGGTAACTTCATATTTTCCCAGCGGAAGCTTTACAAGCTCTGTCTCCTGAGTTCCCGATGATCTGAACGTAAGCGAGATCACCTTTTCCTCTGATTCAGCAGGAGGAAGCTTATTGCCGTTGTCGTCCTCTATCCTCTTTACAAGGAACTGGAATGTGGGGTATCCTACGTTCTGATCGACTTTATCGACAGTCTTGGAGATAGTCAGCTTATTACCGCCCTTGTATACAGCGTATACTACCAGTTCATCCGCAGTCGGAAGCGGTTTGGCTTCGGCAGAACCGTTAAAGCGATACTTGACCTTGCCATCCTCAATTGTTAATCTCAGCTCTCTGCCCTCTGAATAGTCCAGATCGGAAAGCTTTGCTGCATCCGGCGCTCCTACACCGATATATGTATACTCTATAGGAACGGTAGTGCCTTTGAAATCGAAGATAGGCGGTATTCTGTATGCGTTCTTTATAGTCTGAGAGATAACAAGCTCCTTATTGCTTTCAAAAGGAAGCGTTGCATTCTGCTGAACTACCTTGCCGTTCAGCGTTATTGGTTTGTTCTCGATGGTAAGCGGATCGATCAATACCAGATCACCGTTTGCGCCCTCAGCGTAATACTTTATCACGGGTGCCTTGTAGTAAACATAGTATATCTCATTTGTACCCAGCGGAATATCCTTGTCACCGTTCAGATAGACATCGTACACATTTCCGGATATTTGTCCGTATTTAACTTCCGTAATATCCTTGCCTGCCACATCTATCTTAGTGGAGTCTGATGTGCTGCCGTAAACAATGCCTGCGAAGATGTAACCGTCCTTGGTGATAAGTTCATTAGGTTTGAACTTATCAGTAAGTGTTATACTTTCATCAACTTTAAGTTCATCACTGTATTTGTTTTCGACATTAGTTCTGTAATCATCATCATGCTTATAGTATCCGTCGCCCTTTGCGATAGCCACATGAACCTCTATCGGTACAGATTCTCTTTTGTTTGTGTAGGTTATATCCTGTGTTGTTGCTGATTGTGGTGCTGTGTATGAATATTTCAGATTTGCTGTATCAATGGTGCCCTTAGCCGGAGAACGCTCCATTGATGTTGTGAAATCATCTGCCGGTGTCTGTACTATTTCTATTGACTGTTCGATGATAGTATGAGTGTTTTCCTGATAATAAATTGGAAAATAGTTATTAGATATGCTACCATCAAGTTTAAATTCACGGTAATATACAGCATCGTGATCAGCAGTGCTTACAAGTACATAATTACCAGCCATCTCCTTATGACTACTAAATAATGTAAAAGATTCATTTTGTCCGTCGGATAATTCAACTATATTTTCAGATTGTGAAGGCTCTCCAAATGAAGCATTATTTATGGCAGTATTTTCATTATCTGACACCAAATGGAAATTCCTTATTTTGTCATAATCAGGGACACCTAATATTTTTCCCTTAAGATAATATATATCAGAATCACCATCTAATGATTTATAAACATTATCTTGATAATAATAATACTTCTTAACAGGAACCGTTTTCTCCTTGCGTTCTATTTTTACGGTATAAGTAAACTCCTTATCCATATCCTCGGGCTTGCCGATGGTCTGCTCATGCAGATTTACTATGGTAGGCTTTTCCTTGTAATAGACTGTATAAAGCTTGATATCATAGCCTGCCTTAGACCATACAGTGTCATCAGTCGGATTATCAACAGTCGTATACTCATAGCCACGCCATGTGGCACGTATCTTTAGTTTAGGAGGGTTGTTGTCGCTGCTTGATGACTTTGTTATAAAGTGAAGTGCAGAGCTGTTTGCGCTGCCTGATGTATCGCCTATGGCATATGAATAATACCCGTACTGGTTATTTGCCAAGCTGCGTGGAGCTGTTATACTTCCCGACATATTGTAATCATCGATGATATCTACTGTCGTAGGTGCATTTGAAACGTTGACCTTAGTAAGACTTCCGTCAATTCCCATTTCCACATATTCAACGGGCAGGGTATTCTTGTAGTAAACAAAATATATCTCCTCGCCGTTCTTTAAAGGCGCATTTGTGCCATTCGCAAATGTAACATGAACGCTTCGTGTATCCCTGTCATAAAAAATATTGGTTATCTTGTTTTCTTCTGAGACATTTGTATGAGAATCGCTTACACAGGTGAAAGCATACTTGTAACCATCCTCATCAGGGTTAACATAACTTTCTGCATTTGTAAGATTAACAGGTGTGCCGCTGTAAACGGTAATATCCGTATGTTCACACCAATTATCCACTTTCTTCAGTGATTCAGTTGAGGCATCCACAGCATGGTATGGTATAGTAGGCGGTGTATTCCACATTGCGTAAAGGACGAGATCAGAGCTTCCGTCTTGTGCGTCTATAAGCTCCTGTGTGATAGGCTGACTGAAATCAAAGCCATCGCCCTCCATATCGCCTGAATATTGTGTAGTGCTCCAGCCCGTGAATACCTTTTGCGGTGAAGAAGGAGTATAGGGCGGTTCCTTTATATTAGAGTTAAGGAATGTTTCGATATATTTGCGGTCACCGTCAGTTTTATATTCGCTCCAGTCGCCGACCCATTTTGCGCTTTCATTGTTCTTATCGAAGTAGACCTTTATCTTCCACTCTGCATAAAGAACAACAGGATTATCTCCCTCCTTGTCGATAAACAGAACGCTGCTGGGGTCATAATGTGTACCCTTGCCGTCAGCCTTTGTGTTCCATCCGCAGAAGATATAGTTCGGGTTGCTGTTGCTGAAACCTGCACCGCTGCTGAGTGTCACCTGAGTATTGTTAACGAGATTTTTAACAGTCAGTCTTCCGGCGTCTGTGTTATAAACAAACCTATCGCTTTCAGTAGTTTCTTCAAGGAAAACTCCGGTTCCGCGATCGGCATTTGCAGTCATTGTTCCGCCGTTTGCGTCGTAGATTATAGAAGGCTCATCGACAGCCTGATAAACGGCATCAAGTATCATGTATCTGCGCTCGTTACCCTCATCATCGATA
>JAFOMV010000013.1 GCA_017418765.1 Ruminococcus sp.
GGCGCTAAAGTTCCAAAGGGTGTGCTCCTTTTAGGCCCTCCAGGTACAGGTAAAACTCTCCTTGCAAGAGCTGTTGCAGGTGAGGCAGGATGCCCGTTCTTCCCTATCTCAGGTTCAGATTTCGTTGAAATGTTCGTCGGTGTCGGTGCATCAAGAGTAAGAGACCTCTTTGAACAGGCCAAGAAGCACTCACCTTCCATCATCTTCATCGATGAGATCGACGCTGTAGGACGTCACAGAGGCGCAGGTCTCGGCGGCGGCCATGATGAACGTGAACAGACTCTTAATCAGCTTCTCGTTGAAATGGACGGCTTTACAGGCAACGAAAGCGTTATCGTTATCGCTGCCACCAACAGACGTGATATCCTTGACCCTGCACTTCTGCGTCCGGGACGTTTTGACAGGCAGATAGTTGTCGGATATCCTGATGTCAAAGGCAGAGAGGAAATACTCAAAGTCCATGCTAAAAACAAGCCGCTTGGTCCTGATGTTGATCTCAAAGTCATTGCTCAGACTACTCAGGGATTCACAGGTGCAGACCTCGAAAATCTTCTCAACGAAGCAGCTCTCCTTGCTGCAAGAAATGAGAGGATGTCCATTACCGAAAAGGATATCGAGGAAGCTACAATGAAGGTAATTGCAGGTCCTGAGAAAAAATCACGTATCGTTACCGAGCGTGACAGAAGGATAACTGCTTATCATGAAGCAGGTCACGCTGTTGCCGCTTACAATCTTCCAACTCAGGATAAAGTGCATCAGGTAACTATCATACAGCGTGGTATGGCAGCAGGACTTACTGTTACCCGTCCTGACAATGATGACAGCCATGTAACAAGAAATCAGATGAGAGAAAGCATCGTTATGCTTCTCGGAGGCCGTGTTGCAGAAGAATTATTTGTGGACGATATCTGTACAGGTGCTTCAAACGATATCGAAAGAGCTACCAAAACTGCGAGAAATATGGTTACAAAGTACGGCTTCTCCAAGAAGATCGGCACTGTTGTTTACGGCTCTGAAAGTGATGAAGTATTCATAGGTAAGGATTACGGTCACACCAAGAATTACAGTGAAGCTGTTGCGGCACAGATCGATGAGGAGGTCCGCCTTATCATCGAAAAGGCTTATACTGACTGTACTGAGATACTCAGGGCTAATTCAGACAAAATGCACCTGCTCGCAAAATATCTCCTGAAATTTGAGAAGATCGACGGAGAAGATTTTGAAAAGCTTATGAAGGGCGAGATCACTGAGGATATCCTCAGGAATGACAAACCCGAAAGCGAAACTGTCAGTCTCAGCAATAATAATGCTGATTCCGATAGTGAAAAGAACATTGAAGCTGATACAGAAAAAACTATCAGCAGCGAAGAATAATAATGAGATCCCGAGGCAATTCCTCGGGATTTCTTAATCTTTGATTACAAAGAGTTAAAATCAGTTTAAATGTATTGAAGTCAGCTTTTTCATATGATATAATATCGTATATAAAGAAGTTAATATCTTTTAATGGAGGTGTTTTCGTGAATTCTATGAACCTCATATTATGTGCCGTTGCTGCAGCGGCTCTTGATCTGTGTACTCTTATTCTTATAATAACAGCTTACCGTGAAAAAAGGTCTGCCGCTAAAAACTGGAACTGGCTCTCTAATTCAATGGAACTCGCTGAACAGGGCATGACATATGACCTCGGATGTGACGAGATACTAATAGGACGTCATGCTTCGGCTGACATAAGGCTCCCTGACCTTTCTGTTTCACGATATCATGCTATGCTGACTGTTTCAAACGGGCGCTGGACTATCACCGATATCGGTTCTAAGTCAGGTGTATTCGTAAACGGCAACCTTGTACATGAGGCTGTTCTGCACGAAAATGACATTATCAAGCTTGGCAACCGCCGACTTGTTTTCAGAAAAAGGAGGGATGAACGTGTACGCTAATCCTGTAGCTTATATTTTTTCATGTATTTTCGTTCTTCTCGCACATTTGTCAATGCTGGTAAACATATACTTCAACGGAAACTATACTGATATAAAGGATGTGATAGCACTCGGAACTGCTGTTCTCATTCTGGATATCGTTTACTTTGTTGTTATGCTGTTTTTCAAGCAGATATCATACGCTGTGGATTTTCTGCTCATTCTCATACTGAATATGAGTGTTATCTTCCAATCCTGCTTTGGCGGTGTAGGCTTTGACCTGAAACACTATATAACCTGTATCGCTGCGCTGATCGCCTGCAAAGCAGGATTCCTTTTCTGCCGCAACCATAAGTGGATACAGGAACTAAAGAAGTATATATATGCTGCTATCGGTGTTCTCATGGCTGTAATACTTCTTTTTACAGGCTCAAGAAGTATGTGGATCAATTTCAATTCATTCTCCATACAGCCTTCAGAGTTCATTAAACCTCTGTTCATACTTGCCTGTGCCACATCAGTCATGGACCAGCAGAAAAGGCATAAGATAGTCTTTGTCAATGTTGTATATGAAAACATTGCCCTCTTTTGTCTCACAGGCGCTATCGTACTTTTGCAGTGGTGGTGCCGTGACCTGGGAAGCCTGCCAACTTTCATGGGTATCTATGCCTGCGGATTCCTTCTCAGGATATGCTACCCGAAAGCTAAATTCTCAAAGAAAAAACTGATATTTGCAGGTGTGGTTCTTCTGGCAGTTGCTATTATAGGTATCAGATTTGCTCCAGAATACGTTCAGCACCGTCTTCATGTTGATATATGGAATGACAAAAACGGCGACGGCTGGCAGCAGGCTCAGGCTCTCATAGGCATTTCCAACGGCGGATGGTTCGGTGTAGGCCCCGGAAAGGGATACCTCCATAACATTTTCGCTTATGACTGCGATATCGTATTCTCGACTATCTGCGAGGAATGGGGACTGCTTTACGGCCTGATGATGGTATGTGTTATCCTCATCATGATAGCTATACCTCTCATCAATCCCCCACGCTCATACTTTCACGGTACAATGTCAGCAGGTGTCTGTGCCGCTTTTGTGGTACAAATGGCACTGAATATCTTCGGTTCATGCAACCTTATACCGTTCACCGGTGTTACTATCCCGTTCATATCAACAGGAGGAAGCTCTATGGTCGTAAGCGGACTTATGATAGGTATGCTCATGGCCTGCCAGTCACCTGTGTTCAAGGAGCCAAAGAACAAGAAAAAAATCAAGCCCGTTCCTGCATGGAGGTGGACTGAATGAAAAGTATAAGACGATGCCAGCATATCATAAGCTTCATTATCGTTATGTTCATTATCGGTATGGCTGTGCTGGTGCTGAAGATACAGCGTGAAGCTCCATTCTATATGATGAACTCAGACCACCATGAACTTGGATTTGTGTACGACAGAAAGGGCGATGTTCTTTTCGACGGCACAGGCGAAAATCAGTACCCTGACAACTACTTCGTCGATATCGGCAATATCATCGGTGATGATTCGGGACAGATGAACAATACCCTTGTTGCTCAGAACATAGAAAAGCTCAACAACTACAGCTTCTCAGGCGGTCTTAAAAGCAATGGCAGAGCCTCCATATACACAACTATGGATCATCAGGCCAACCGTGCAGTATACAACGCTTTCGGCTATCAGGAGGGCTGTGTGGTCGCTTATAACTACGCTACAGGCGATATACTTGTTTCCACAAGTCTGCCTTCTATCGATGTCACACAGGGTTATGACGCTATCGACAGCTTCAAGCCGGGTACACTCATGTCCAAAACTCTTTATAAGACCATTCCCGGCTCAACTCAGAAGGTCTCAACTGTTATTTCAGCTCTTGAAATAATGGGAGCTGAAAGGCTTTTCTCCAAGAGCTTTACCTGTACAGGTCAGTATATCAACCGCACAGGTCTCAATATCGACTGCCATAACATCTATGGTCATGGTACTCTCAATATCCAGCAGGCCGTAGAAAACAGCTGTAACCCATTCTTTGCCCAGCTTATCGAAGATGATGACCTTCCCCTCGACAGGCTTATCGAGCAGTACAGAAAGCTCGGATACGCTGTTAACGGCGATGAAGACAAGTATTTCGATATTAATGGTATACAGTGTGAGCGAGCTTCTACCAATCTGACTGATAAGTACGAGTTCACTACTCAGTGGGGCTGTATCGGTCAGGGCGATACTATCGTAAGTCCAATGCAGCTTATGATGTGGCAAAGCGCTATCGCTAACGGTACTGGTAAAATGACTATGCCTCATCTCATAGATCACTGCGTCAACGTCAACGGAGCTGTCACAGATACAGCTAAAACCGAATACAGCGAACAGCTCTTTTCTCCTGATACAGCTTCTGCAATGAAGCAGATACTCCTCACAAATGGCGCTAACCACTATGCTTACTCCATCAGCGGATATAACGTAGGCGTTAAAAGCGGTACAGCTCAGGTCGATGATGGTGCCAACGAAAACTCTCTCCTTGTCGGATTTGTTGATGATCCTGCTTTTCCTGTGGCATTCTGCATACTCATAGAAAAAAAGAACGAGGGATTCCTCACTACAGAGCAGATAGCACAGGTCCTCCTCGATAATCTCAGAGCAGATTTCTGATATTACTCTGCTCACAGCCTCAATTATAGAATTAATATTAAAGCGGACAAGACTGTAATGATCTTGTCCGCTGTTTTTGATAATAATTATCGTTTATTTTTATTGCCGGATCAACACTATATACGATATCCAGCCGCATCCACGTAAAGAATGCGGCCGGATATGGAGAATATATATGGATATGGATAAATCTTAGTTTTCGGTAATGTCTGTATCTGTTTCAAGAGGATTGCTTTCTTCATTTCCTTCTGAAACAGCATGTGCCTCCTGAAGCTTCACATTAACATCAACATCAGTACCGTTTCTGCTGAGTGTAAGTTTTATGGTATCACCAGCTTTATACTGATTCTTTATTTTGTTAAGCTCCTCAACTGTCGTTATAGCTTCGTTTTCAATGCCTATTATGATATCACCTGCAAGTATGCCTGCCTGTTCAGCTGCACTGCCCTCCTGCACAGTTCTTACATATACGCCCATCGGTATATTAAGATATCTTGAATATGCTTCGTTGACGTCTACCGTAGAAATACCTATCTGAGGTCTGCCCTTTACATAGTTATAGTTGATGAGATCATCTATTATAGATTTAGCTTCTTTCATCGGGATGGCAAAACCAAGACCCTCAACACTCGCTGAACTGTAGCTTGATGACATTTTTGCGGAATTGATACCTATTACCTGACCACAGCTGTTTAACAGCGGACCGCCTGAATTGCCGTTATTGATAGCTGCATCAGTCTGGATAAGTGTCATGCTCTTTTCATTTATGCTTATCTGACGATTCAAGGCTGATACTATACCGCTGGTAACTGAACCGAAAAGGTCAAAGCCAAGCGGATTACCCACAGCTATAACTAATTCACCGACACGAAGCTCATCGCTGTTGCCCAATGTAGCAGGTGTTAGGTTCTTTTCATTTACTTTAAGAACGGCAATATCTGTCTCGATATCATATGCGATTATCTTTGCATCATGTTCGGTCTCATCGCTGAAAAGCACTGAGACTTCGATCGCCTTGCCTGCATTGTACTCGCTTTCATCATATATAACATGAGCATTTGTTACAATGTAGCCGTCATCAGTGATTATAAAACCTGTACCTGTAGCCTTCGCCTGCTGAGTTTGCGGAGTGGTGTTCCATCCCCACATACTGAATGAAGGCTGAGAATACTTATACTCAAAAGTAGACGAAACACCTACGACAGACGGCATTATCTCCTCTACGATATCAGGGAGCGGCTTAGAGTCACCTCTTGCTGCAAGATCTATCAGGCTCGGAAGTTCTTCCACGTTATCTGCATTTTTTACAGGTTCATGCTCATCAGCACTTGATTCGTTTTTCTCTGTTTTCACATTATCATTTGGAGCTTTCTTTTCTTTAGAACTTTCGCCCGTATACTCTGCCAACTCCTTTTTTGTCTCATTCAGGAATCTGTATACCTGTACTGAACCTGCACCTACTCCTGCGAAAAGAAGCAGACATACCATTGCTTTCAGCAGCCTGTGATCATTCTTTTTAGAGGGCTGTGATAGGTGCTCCGAATTATATTCATAGCTTTGATCGAAGGAACTGCTTTCATAGGAATATTCATTTCCCTTTCTTACGCCCTGATCATTCTGATAATAATTATTGTTTTGCTGTCCGTTATGATCGTTATTGTATGGATCAAAATTATCAGCCATAATGGACCATCCTTTCATTACTTGTCTTTAAATATATTATAAACAGTTTTGTGATAATAATATGATAACGGACAGAAAATATATTGTAATA
>JAFOMV010000087.1 GCA_017418765.1 Ruminococcus sp.
ATCGAGACTCTTGACCATTATACAGATGATTACACATCGTCAGGCCACCTTTATCTGACAAGAATCCCGAATATAACCTGCGAGGAAAGAAACGAAATAATAACACGTATGGCTGAACGAAGCATTGCTACAAATGTTCACTATAAGCCACTCCCTATGCATACTGCATATAAGAATCTCGGATTTGATATTGCTGACTATCCAAATGCGTATTCTCATTTTGCAAATGAGATCACCCTGCCGCTCCATACTTGTCTTACCGGAGAAATGGAGTCATATGTTATCAGCAATTATCTTGATATAGTAAAGGATTACCTTTGATACTGCGTCGCTGGGAAGATCTCCCTTCTTTCATGAAGACGGATGAGGTAAGACCGTATTGGGAGATATTATGGAAAAAACGCAGGCATCTTGCTGTCAAGAGAGCATTTGACCTCATTACCGCATGGATACTTCTCTTTATCGCTGCTATCCCGATGATAGTTATCGCAGTAATGATAAAGCTCGATTCAAAGGGACCTGTTATGTATCGTCAGGAAAGAATAACTACTTACGGTAAGAAGTTCAGGATACATAAATTCCGTACAATGGTAGATAATGCAGACAGTGTCGGAACAGCTGTTACTGTCAGCAACGATAACAGGATAACCCGTGTGGGCGCTTTACTGCGTGGACTTCGCCTTGATGAACTTCCTCAGCTCATAGATGTGATCGAAGGTACTATGAGCTTTGTCGGAACACGTCCGGAGGCTTCAAAGTACGTCAGGAAGTATCGTCCCGAATTTTTTGCTACACTGCTTACTCCTGCCGGAATAACAAGTGAAGCATCAATAAGATACAAGGATGAGTATAAGCTTCTGAGCGCTTCAGAAGATGTTGATAAGACCTATATAGAACAGGTGCTGCCCGGTAAAATGGTATGGAACCTTAATTCCATAGAACGTTTTTCATTTTTACGTGAGCTGCTGACAATGATCAGAACTGTTCTTGCGGTTCTGGGAAAAGAATATGATTGAGGAGATTATCAGATGGTAACGATCAGAAAAATGTCTTCATCAGAAAAGGATAAGATACGTAAGCTGTCACGTCTTCATGTCCGTGCCTTTCCTGATTTCTTTCTCACTCAGCTCGGTGTGAATTTTCTCGATGCTCTGTATGAAGGATATCTTGACGATGACAGGTCTGGAATAATTATTGCCGAAAACAACGGCAGACTGGCAGGTTTTATTGCTTATTCAAATGATTACCCGAATTTCTACAAGGGACTTATGAAGCATCATCTTTTAAGATTCGCTGTATGCTCAATGGGAGCTGCGATCAGGCATCCTTCATTTATCAAGCGCCTTCTCGGAGCTTTCAAAAAAAGCGATTCTGTTGTAAAGAATGAGAAGTATGTCGAACTGGCTTCGATATGTGTCGATCCACGTATCGGACAGAAGGGGATAGGTTCTAAGCTCATAGATCACCTTAAAGGTATGGTAGATTTTGACGAATATGAATATATCAACCTTGAGACAGATGCCATCGGCAATGATGCTGTGAACAGATTTTACGTAAAGAACGGATTCGAGCTGGCAGGAAGCTATTTCTCACCAGAGGGACGAAAAATGAATGAATACAGATTCAGAGGTCGATAAGCCGATGAAAATGTTATATATACTAAATATTGCGGAAAAGGTAAATAATTTTTCCTATTCCGCAATGTGTGCTGCCAGGAAACTGGGAATAGAGTTTTCAATTGCAGGAAACTGGAATTATCCCGATGAAGCAGCAAGAAGAGCCGATGAAGAAAAATACGGCATTAAGATATATCAGATCGATTTCATACGTGCTCCGTATGACCCACGCAATTATAAGGCTTATCGTCAGATAAAGGCTATTACAGAGCGTGAAAAATTTGACCTGATACACTGCAATACCCCGATCGGCGGTATTGTCGGCAGACTTGCCGCAGAAAAGTGCGGAGTTGATAAGGTCATCTATCAGGCTCACGGTTTCCATTTTTATAAGGGAGCGCCTTTTGTCAACCGCACTGTTTTTTATAATATAGAAAAGTTTTTTGCAAAGTATACCGATGTTCTTGTTACCATAAACCTTGAGGACTTTGAAGCTGCAAAAGCATTCAGGCTGAAAAAAGGCGGCAGTCTTAAATACGTTCATGGTGTCGGGATAGATCTTTCGGTCTATGACGGTATTACACAACACAGGGAAAGCAAGCGTGCAGAGCTTGGTCTGGATCATGACGATATTGCTGTTATCTCAGTGGGTGAACTCAACAGCAATAAGAATAATATAACGATAGTTAAAGCCATGGCAAAGATAAAGAATGACAATCTGCATTATTATCTTTGCGGTGTAGGGCAAGAGGCAGCAGCTATAAAACAGTACGCTTCCGAACATGGTCTGGAAAAGAATATACATTTTCTCGGTTACAGGAATGATATAAAGGAACTGCTGTCTGCCTGTGACATCTTCGTTATGCCTTCTTTCAGAGAAGGTCTCTCACGTTCGCTAATGGAGGCTATGGCTTGCGGACTGCCATGTGTAGTATCAAAAATAAGAGGAAATACCGATCTTTTGAAAGAGGGCGGAGGATACCTCTGCGCTCCTGCTTCAGCTGATGAATTTTCCGTTGCGATAGAAAAGTGTCTGAAAGCAGACAGAAAAGCTATGGGAGCTGCTAATATGCAGTCTGTGAAAAAGTTTGATATCAGCATTGTAACAGCTGAATGGGAAAAGATCTATAAAGACGTATTATTGTAAGGGATTGTGATTATGGCCAGATCAGAGAATAAAATATCTTTCAGTATATCATCGGTATGCTTTCTGATATATTTTCTATTAAAACCGTTTTATCTTTTTGACAGTGGTTCGTTACAGCCCGGAGATTTTTTTCTGCTGATCTCATTTGCCTTTCTGGTTTATGAGAATAAAAAAGGTCTCAGAAACGATGATTATGTATACGGAGCTTTTCTCATCTGTGTCATGATTATCAATTTTATATATTTCAGTATAACTCACGGCACAGAGTTTCTGAAATCCTGCTTGTACTATATATTCAATTATATAGTCATACTGTGCTTCAGGCATTTTATGTATGACAGGAAATGGCTGAATGCACTTGGAATCGTTTGCAAAATAAACCTGCTTATGCAGCTTGTGATATTTATACTTCACCTTGGCAACTATTGGGAAGGTACATACAGATACATGGGAACCTACACGGACCCGAATCAGCTCGGATTCGCTGTTATCTCAACACTGGCGATACTCTTCCTTCTCAAGGATAAATGGAAATATCTCTATGTCGGTGTAGCAGCTATTATCATTTTGCAGACCTCGTCAAGCGGTATGCTTATTGCGCTTCTTATTCTGGTTGCACTTGACGGTGCGCTGATGCTGAAGAAAGCTATGGATAACGGCGGTATCCCGTATGCGATAGTATTTCTCGTCATACTCGGTATCGGCGGTATTATTCTGCTTATAATGCTTGATATAATCCATATCGACTGGGATCACTACCGTCTTTCTCAGAAATTAGGCGGCAATAAATCTATTCTTCAGAGCTTTATCGATGACAGAGCACTGAATATCGCTCAGGATCATCCCGAATACTTCCTTTTCGGATACGGTGAGGGTTTTACGTTCGTCAGATACGGACACTGGGAAGAAATGCATTCGACATGGATTTCTTTGTGCTACTGCTACGGCATTGTGCCATTCTGTATACTCCTTGCATGGATATACCAGAATGTAAAGAATATAAAACTTGAGGTAGTACCGGTATACTGTGCGATATTCCTTGAGGCTTTCACACTTGTAAATCACCGTCAGGCATCCTTCTGGATGATAATCCTGCTTGCAAATGTCTGCTGCCTTAAAGACAGCCCTTACGAATATTATTATGAATCAGGAATAGAGGAGAAGAAAAGTGCATAATTGTTTGGTGACGGTATTTTGCCTCGCTTATAATCATGAGAAATATATCAGAACTACCTTTGAGGGTTTTGTAAAGCAAAAGACGTCATTTAAATACAAGATACTTGTACACGATGACGCTTCAACAGATTCTACAAGGGATATAATCAGTGAGTATACAGAGAAATATCCCGATCTCTTTGAAGTAATACTTCAGGAAGAAAATAAATATCAGAAGGGGATAGACATCGAGGATGAATACATCTTTCCTGCGATAGACACAAAATACGTTTGTGTATGTGAGGGAGATGATTACTGGAATGATCCGTATAAACTTCAGCGACAGGTAGATTATATGGAAAAGCATCCCGAATGTTCGCTTTGTGTGCATAACACGGAGAAAATATTTGAAAATGGAGAATCCACCGGAACTGTCTTTAACCGTTCACGCAGGGAAAGGGATTACACCTTTAAAGATATAGCAGATTCTGAACCATCGGCGTACTTTCACCTCAGTTCGTTTATGTGGAGACATGAAACGATGAGGCGAAAGGTCAGTGCTTTTGAAATGAAAGGTATCGGTGATTATCCGATGGCTCTCTACTTCGCTTCGCTTGGATCCATACACTATATCCCGAAGGTAATGTCATGCTACAGGCTCAATGCTGTCGGTTCATGGTCTTCAATGATGAATTCCGATAACAAAAAGAGGATAAACCAACACCGCAACATCATCAATGGCTTCAGATCGATAGATGAGTACACTGATCACAGGTATTCTTCTGAAATAAAAAAGGCTGTTGCCCGTGAAAATGCGAAGATAATGGTCATGGAAAAGAATTATCCCGCACTTTTGAGATCGCCTGAATGCATGATCGCTTTATGCAGGACTCTGACACATAAAGCTGCTGTGAAGGCTTATGAAAAAGTTCAGGCGGTGCAGGGCAGATGAAAAGGGATACAGTAGTAAAAAACCTTATCTGGAGGCTTGGAGAGCGTCTTGGTGCAAAAATGGTGCAATTCATTGTACAGATAATACTTGCAAAGATGCTTGCTCCAAAGCTTATGGGCACCATTGGTCTCATACTGGTGTTTATTGAGATATTGCAGATATTCATCGAAAGCGGACTCGGAAATGCTCTTATCCAGAAAAAAGATGCTGACGATCTTGATTTCTCAACGGTATTCTATTTCAACTGTGTAATATGCGCTCTTATGTATCTGCTGATGTTTTTTGCAGCGCCGTTTATTTCCGGTTTCTATGATAAACCCGAGCTGACGCCTGTTATAAGAGTCATGAGCCTTGTACTTATTGTATCCGGCATGAAGAATGTCCAGCAGGCATATGTCAGCAGAAATATGCTGTTCAAGCGCTTCTTTTTTGCGACTCTGATAGGTACGATTATAGCTTCAGCTGTCGGAATAGCAATGGCGTATAGCGGAATGGGATTATGGGCGCTTGTAGCTCAGAATCTCGTTAATGTGACAGTTGATACATTGATCCTGTGGATAACAGTAAAATGGAGACCTAAAAAATGCTTCTCATTTCAGCGTCTGAAATATCTCTATTCATATGGATGGAAACTGTTTGCTTCGTCGCTAATGGAGGTAATATACCTTAAACTGAGAAATCTTATAATAGGCAAGAGGTATTCTGACGAGAGCCTTGCATTCTACACCTACGCAGAATATTTTCCTCAGTTTATAACGAGTATCTTGAATTCTTCCATAGACAGCGTTCTTCTGCCGTCTATGTCAAAGGTTCAGGATTCACGTGAAAATGTCAAAAACATGACGAGACGTGCGATCAAGATAGGTACATTCTTAATGATGCCATTCATGGTAGGAATAATGGTATGTGCTGAGCCTATAGTAAAAATAGTTCTTACTCCCGATTGGCTTCCCATCATACCATATCTCAGGATACTTTGCATATCCTATGCCTTCATGCCGATACACACTGCGAATCTCAATGCTATAAAGGCTATCGGAAGAAGCGACACTTATCTCAAACTTGAAATAATAAAGAAGTTCGTTGATTTTACTGCTATAATCACGACAATGTTCATCTCCGTAAAAGCTATGGTATACGGAATGCTCGTTGCATCCATTATCAGTCAGGTCATAAACGCATGGCCGAACAAGAAACTGCTTGATTACAGCTATCTTGAACAGGTAAAAGATATGATGCCGCAGATAATCGCATCAGTTGTTATGGGCATTGTTGTATATCTCGTAAACTTTACAGATATAGATAATATCCTGCGTTTATTCATTCAGGTACCTTTAGGAGTTGTAGTATACATTATCTGTTCAAAGGTAATGCATATTGACAGCTTTGAATATCTCTTAGACACTCTGAAAAGTCTGTTAAACCGAAAGAAGGATAAAGTAATATGAAAAAACTTATGATACTTGGCGGATCATCTTTTATAATCCCCGTAATCGAAAAAGCTCATGAACTCGGATGCTATGTCATAACCTGCGATTATCTTCCGGATAATGCAGCACATAAGTACTCAGATGAATACTGCAATGTCAGCGTTATAGACAAGGAAGCTGTTCTTAAGGCTGCAAGGGAGCATGAGATCGACGGTATCATCTCATTTGCCTGTGATCCGGGCGTTGCACCTGCCGCTTACGTTGCGGAGAAGATGGGGCTTCCTTTTCAGGGACCATATGAATCGGTAAAGATACTTCAGGATAAGGGCCTTTTCCGTAAATTCCTTGAAGACAACGGCTTCAATTCGCCACATTCAAAGAGCTATTGCGACAAAAAGGCTCCTTTCGATGATATAGACTATTTCGACTGGCCTGTGATCGTAAAGCCTGTTGATTCCGCAGGAAGCAAGGGTGTAACAAAAGTAGAGACTCCTGACAAGCTTGCTGAGGCTATCGATATTGCTCTTGATGAGGGACATAACGGTTACTTTATCATAGAAGATTTCATCACATTCAAGGGCTTCCACAATGACGGAGACTTCTTCACAGTTGACGGAAAGATCGTCTTCGGTCCCTTTGCAGATCAGCTTTTTGACAAGAACGCTGTAAATCCCTACACACCCGCTATGCTGATATGGCCTTCCACTATGGATGCTTCAGATAACAAGGCACTTCATGATGATCTGCAGAGACTTATGTATGCTCTCAACATGAAGACAGGAATATACAACATAGAAGTATGTATCGGTGCAAACGGAAAGCCTTATATAATGGAAGTTTCTCCTCGTGGCGGCGGCTGCCGTCTAGCTGAGATTCAGCACATGGCATATGGTGAAAATGCCGACCTTATTGAGAACGAGATAAGAAAGGCAGTCGGACTTCCTCTTACAAAGATCGAAGAAGGCGAGTGTGACGGTCACTGGGTACAGTTTGACATCCATTCTACAGCAAACGAAGACCATGTCCTGAAGTCACTCAGAATCGCTCCTGAAATTGAAAAGAAGTATGTAAAATACTCGATGATAACAGCAAAGCAGGGAGACATTGTTAAACCGTTCACAGGTGCTAATATGACTCTCGGTGACCTGTTCCTGAGATTTGATACACGTGAAGAGCTTGATGAAGTAATGTCACGCTCAGATGAATGGCTGCTCTTTGAATTTGAAGACTGATAAAATGAAAGAAATAGGCGGATATATTGAATTTGAGACCTTTCGCTCTGATATGCTTCATGATGACGGCATAAAGCTGAACTGTGGAAGAAATGCTTTTGCTTATCTTATAAAAAGCAGGAATATCAGAAAGATATGGTTTCCTAAAATGATGTGCGATTCAAATGACAAAGTACTCAGCGACAATGGTCTTGATGTGAAGCATTATTCCATAGGAAACGATCTCAGACCGGAAGATGTCCCTCTTGACGAAGATGAATGGCTGTACGTAGTGAACTATTACGGGCAGCTTTCTGATGATGAGATCCTCTCGCTGAAAAGAAAATATGACAGGATAATAGTCGATAATGCACAGGCTTATTTCCAAAGGCCTGCCGACGGTATCGATACTATCTATACCTGCCGCAAATTCTTCGGTGTTGCAGATGGTGGGATTCTTTACACCGATGCCAGGCTTGGCAATGAATTTCCGGTTGATGAATCATTTAGCAGAATGAATTACCTCTTAGGAAGATTTGAGAGGAACGCTTCTGAGTTTTACGGAGAATATGCATCGAATAACGATATGTTCTTCGATGAGCCTGTCAAAAGGATGTCCAAACTGACAGAGAACATCCTTCACGGAATAGATTATGATTTCATCAGAAAGAGAAGGACTGATAATTTCAGAATCTATCATGATGAGCTTGCTTCTGTCAATAAGCTAGATCTCATTATTCCGAACGGAGCTTTCATGTATCCTCTTTACATCGACAATGGTGTAAAGATCAGGGAAAAATTGAAAGATATGAAGATATATATACCTACTCTTTGGCCGAATGTGATCGAAAAATGCTCTGAAAACGAAACGGAATATGATCTTGCAAGGAACATTCTTCCGCTTCCGTGCGATCAGAGATACTCCTGCAATGAAATTAAATATGTAATCGAGGCGATAAAAAATGTATAAACTTCGTGAACTTGAAAGCAGAGACCTTGCCGAGATCAACTCATGGAGAAATGATCCCGAACTTATCAGCAATCTTGGTGCTCCTTACAGATATATCAACTTAAGAGTTGATGAGGAATGGTTCGAGAATTATATGAGATCACGTTCAAGAAATGTCAGATGTTCTATCGTTGATGAAAATGACAGCAAACTCTACGGTCTGATAAGCCTTACGAATATAGACCAGCTTAATCAGTCTGCCGAACTTCATCTCATGATAGGAAATGCTGAAAACAGACACAAAGGTATCGGTACCTTTGCAGTAAAGAAAATGCTCGATCATGCATTTCTCAATCTCAATCTGCAAAGGGTAGAGCTTGAAAGCCTGGCATCAAATACCATTTCACACAGAGCCTACGAGAAATACGGCTTCACTAAAGAAGGCGTAAAGCGCAGGGCTGTGTATAAAGAAGGTCAGTATAAAGATATGTATATTTTTTCAATATTAAAAGAAGAGTATATGGAGTTGAAGGAAAATGAGTGAGAATATCCTTGTAACCAGATCCTCTATGCCTGATTTTGATGAATACTGCAACGAAATCAAGGGACTCTGGGAAAGTCACTGGCTTACAAATATGGGCGAGAAGCACGTACAGCTGCAGAAAGAACTTGAGGAAAGACTGGGGGTTCCTCACGTTACACTTTATACTAACGGACATCTTGCTCTTGAAAATATCATTGCAGCTATGAATCTGCCAAAACACGGAGAGGTCATAACATCACCTTTTACATTTGCATCGACTACTCATGCTATCGTCAGAAACGGTCTTGAACCTGTTTTCTGTGATATCAATGATGAAGATTACACGATGGATACCGACAAGATAGAAAGACTTATCACGGATAAGACCTGTGCTATCGTACCTGTCCATGTTTACGGAAATATCTGTGATGTGGAAAAGATACAGAAAATAGCTGATAAGTACGATCTTAAGGTAATATATGATGCAGCCCATGCATTCGGTGTTGAATATAAAGGAAGAAGCGCTGCAAGCTTCGGACATGCTTCCATGTTCAGCTTCCACGCAACAAAGGTGTTCAATACCATTGAAGGCGGAGCTCTCTGCTTCAGCGATGACAGTCTTGTCCAGAAGCTGAACGATATGAAGAATTTCGGTATTCACGGTCCTGAGGATGTTGCATACGTCGGCGGTAATGCCAAGATGAATGAATTCCAGGCTGCTATGGGTATATGCAATCTCAGACATATCGATGATGAGATAGAGAAAAGACGTATAGTGACCGAGCATTACAGAAGCCGCCTTGAAGGTGTCAACGGTATCATACTCTGTAAGCCGCAGAAGGAAGTAAAGCCGAATTACGGTTATTTCCCAGTCGTATTCGATGAGAAGCTCTTTGGTGCAACAAGAAATGAGGTATTCAGAGCTCTTGCTGAAAACGGGATAAATGCAAGAAAGTATTTCTATCCGATATCCAATACTTTCGAGTGTTTTCACGGTAAGTACGATGTCAACGAAACACCGGTTGCTCTGCATATAAGCAAGCGTGTTCTTACACTGCCGCTTTATGCTGATCTGAGCGAAGAAAACGTTGAAAGGATATGCGATATTATTCTCGGTTTGCGTAAAAGCTGAGCTGCTCGCTTCATAAGCTATCAAATTATCAATAAACAGAAAGGCTGAAACCATGAATAATTACGAAAGAAACGTAATAGATTTCAAGGAGATCTTTTCACTGATCTTCCGAAAATTATGGCTTATAATTTTATTCGGATTATGCGGCGGCGTTATTGCTTTCTGCATATCACACTACATATTACCGCCAAAGTACGAATCACATATCAATCTGTATGTACAGAGTGATTCGCCGCTTCTTCAAAACGGCGCTGCGGTAAATGCGAATAACGTAAGCAGAAACGATGTTAACAATCTTAAACAGCTTACCAATACATATATCGAAGTTCTGAATGATGATCTCATCATGCAGGAAATGGGCAGTGAGCTTGTTAAGAGATTCGGTATGGATATAATCAGCACTGTCTTTACTGTAAAGGATAATAACATTCCTGCTGATGAACTCCGTGACTGCATCTATATCGAAAGCGTTCCGGATACTCTCGTTCTGAAACTTCAGGTAATAACAAAGCACCCTGAAGTGTCTGTAGCGATATGCAACTACTTTGCCGTATACTCAAATGTGTATCTCAACAAGGCTATCGGTGACGGAAGCCGTGCTCAGTATATGGCATGGGCAAAATACAATGATGTTCCGGTATCCCCTAATATATTGAAGAATACCATTCTCGGATGTGTTTCGGCTGTCCTTTTCGCACTTCTTCTTATATTCCTTATTGATTTCTTCGATGATTCGGTAAGGGATGTAAATGTGCTCAGCCATAAGTATGACAAGGCTGTTATCGGCGAGGTAGGACATTTCAAGAGCAAGCCGATAAACGGTGAGAAAAAGAGCAATTTTGTCAGCCTGTTTGACAAGAACGTCCCTGCAATAGTTGTAGAAAACTACAAGGCTATACGTACAGGTGTTATCTATATGCTTTCTTCTTACGATAAGAAGGTAATTTCAGTTTCATCGGCTGAACCGTTTGAAGGAAAGTCAGTTACTGCTGCAAATATAGCAATTACACTTGCACAGGGCGGAAACAAAGTGCTTCTTATAGATGCCGACCTCAGAAACCCTGTACAGCATGAGATATTCCATACTAACGCAAAGAATGGCCTTTCAAGTGCATTCAAAGATATTTCCAGACTTGAAAGCTGTATAAAACATACATTCATGGAAAATCTCGATCTTATTTTCGCCGGAGATCCGGTATCAAATCCTTCCGAGCTTGTTGCTTCTTCAACTATGGACAGAATAATCGAAAAACTCGAAGAAAAGTATTCTTATATTATCATTGATACACCTGCTGTTAACTACTTTACGGATGCTGTTGAAATAGCAAAGAAGGTATCAGGTATGATAATGGTAACAAGGTACAATGAGACATCTGAATCTGATATTGATTCTGCAATGAGCAAAATAAGCTTCTTTGAAGCAAATATGTTTGGTTTCATTCTCAACGATATCAAGAAGAATAAGAAGTACAACAAGATAAGAGAGATGTCCAGAAATGTTGAGACTGCTGAGGATATGACAGATGCTCAGAAGATGAGCAAAAAGAATGTCGAATCAAGAAACGAAAACAGGAACAACAAATCCAAAAGATAACCGAAGGGAAACACTAAAATGTGCGGAATAGTAGGATTTACAGGCAAAAGACAGGCAGCACCGATATTGCTTGACGGTCTGTCGAAGCTTGAATACAGAGGCTATGATTCAGCAGGCATCGCCGTTCGTGATGGCGATGAACAAGCTGAGATAATCAAGGAAAAAGGTAAGCTCAAAGTTCTTATTGAGAAAACTAATGAAGGAAAAGCGGTAAAGGGTACCTGCGGAATAGGTCATACACGCTGGGCAACTCACGGCGAACCGTCAGCAGCAAATGCACATCCTCATTCTTCTGATGACGGAAACGTTATAGCAGTACACAATGGTATCATCGAAAACTATCAGGAGCAGAAAGAAAAACTGACAAAGAAAGGTTATACTTTCGTTTCGCAGACTGATACGGAAGTTGCTGTCAAGCTTGTAGATTATTATTATAAAAAATATGCTCTTGGACCGGTCGATGCTATTGCCCGTGCAATGGTTCGTATCAGAGGTTCTTACGCTCTTTGTGTAATGTTCAAGGATTTCCCGGGCGAGATATATTGTGCAAGAAAAGACAGCCCTATGATAATCGGCATCGCTGATGGTGAATCCTATGTAGCATCCGATGTTCCTGCAATTCTGAAGTATACACGTTCTGTTTACTACATCGGAAACATGGAAATTGCAAAGCTTGAAAAAGGCAATGTAACTTTCTACAACATCGATTCAGAAGAAATTGAAAAGCCTCTGACAGAGATAAAGTGGGATGCTGAATCTGCTGAAAAGGGCGGTTACGAACACTTCATGCTGAAAGAGATCCATGA
>JAFOMV010000088.1 GCA_017418765.1 Ruminococcus sp.
AAAGCAATTCAGTTTTTAAGAAGTCGGTGCTTATGGCAATGAGGTCACACCCGTTCCCATTCCGAACACGGAAGTTAAGCTCATTCACGTTGAAGATACTTGGCTGGAGACGGCCCGGGAAACTAAATCAGTGCCGACACTTTTTTAGCTCTTTCACTTTTGTGAAGGAGCTTTTTTGATTTTCATCAGGTACTTCTGATACGAAAAAGAGCTGCCATACGGCAGCCCTTTTTCGTTAAGGTGGAGTTGGAAATTATTGTCCAAGGAGATTTCAGATTAAAAGATCGGCAGGTGATCGCTGCCATTGAGCGAAGTCGTCGTTCTGCGCCCACTATTGCGAACGCAGAACAGCTGACCTTCCAAAGCCTATATATTTATTGAGGTATCACTAAGAAAGCTTTATTTGCTTTCCTATAAATAAATGTCGGAAAGGGGCCGAGTTTTTTCTCTTTGATTTTATCTTTGTATGTTTGCATAATAGGCGGCACCTGTAATTGTTGAAATCATCCATATTTACTGTAATGATGATGCTGTTTTGTCCTTTATATATCTTCATATGGGATGAGAAAGATACTGCTCTAAGGATTGTCCGTCTATGGCGTACAAGCGTATTCACCAAAAACACAACCGCCTTTGCTGTGAAATTTGTCCTTATGTCAATTGATTTTGCAGGCGGATTGGGATATAATTGTTATTGTGACAAAAATGTCAAAGTTTATAATGTTAAGGAATGATATATATGGCAGATAAAGTTGTAAAATTCGGCGGAAGCAGCCTTGCTGATGCAGGTCAGTTCAGAAAAGTCGCTGATATAATCAAGAGCGACGCTAAGAGAAAGTACGTCGTACCATCAGCACCCGGCAAGCGCTTCTCTGACGATATAAAGATCACTGATATGCTCTACAAGTGCTGTGAACAGGCAGGCAGCGGTGTGGATTTCTCAGAGGATTTCCAGATCATCAAGGACAGATATAACGGCATAATTTCCGAACTGGGCATGGATATGTCCCTGGATGAGGAGTTCGACGCTATCGTTAAGGAGCTCAAGGCTCGTCCTTCAAGAGATTTCGCCGCAAGCAGAGGTGAATATCTCAACGGCAAGGTGCTTGCTAAGTACCTCGGCTATAATTTCGTTGACGCTGCTGATGTTATCGTTTTCGATACAAAGGGTCAGCTTCTCCTCGATGACACCGTAAAGGCTGTTCGTGAAAAGCTCAGCGGTCTTGACAATGCAGTTATCCCCGGCTTTTACGGACGCACCACAGAAGGCTATATCAGGACATTCAGCCGTGGCGGCTCTGACGTTACAGGCTCTATCATCGCAAACGCTGTAAGAGCAGACATTTACGAGAACTGGACAGATGTTTCAGGCTTCCTCGTTGCTGATCCGAGAATAGTTGAAGAGCCCGACGTTATCAAGGTCATCACATACAGAGAGCTTCGTGAGCTCGCTTACATGGGCGCTTCCGTTCTTCACGAGGACGCTATTTTCCCTGTCCGTTCAGCAGGTATACCTATAAATATCCGCAATACCAACCGTCCGCAGGATGACGGAACAATGATAGTTTCCGATGATTACAACTTCAGCAAGGAGAGCCTTGACCATACCATAACAGGTATCGCCGGCAAGAAGGGCTTCAGCACTATCAACATCGAAAAGGCTATGATGAACAACGAGACAGGTTTCGGCATGAAGGTGCTGACTGTCCTCTATAACAACGGCCTTTCATTCGAGCATATGCCGTCAGGTATCGACACAATGAGCATAACTCTCAGCACTGAGAAGCTTGCTCCCGTACGTGACAAGGTGCTTGCTGAGCTCCGCAAGGCTGTTGAACCTGACCATCTTGAAATTGAGGACGGCATAGCTATGCTTGCTGTCGTAGGTCGCAGAATGAAGAACACAAGAGGTACAGTTGCACGTATCTTTGCTTCAATGGCTCATGCACGAATCAACGTAAAGCTTATCGATCAGGGTTCAAGTGAGCTCAACGTTATCATCGGTGTCAGCGAGAATGACCTCCCTGAGGCTATCCGCCGTATCTATGATATGTTCATCAATTCCGAGAAATAAAAA
>JAFOMV010000089.1 GCA_017418765.1 Ruminococcus sp.
AGCAGCTACCCAGAACTTGCTGCTGGATAGGAAAAGTCCTGTATTCGGCGGCACATAATTTTCATCCAGCGCCGCATAGAATATCCATTTGAATTCTATCTCGCCGTCAACATAGCCTGAATCCTGCGAACCTACCAGTACATGCTCTCCGTCGATATCGACAAGTCTGTGTCCGTTGTCAACACCAACAAGAATGTCAAGATCGTTCCACACTACCGAGCATTTCAGTATGTGGCTGTCACCGGGTTCATAGTAGCCGCAATCATAAACTTCCTTAGTGAGATCAATATTTCCGTTGCCTGTGACAGTGCCCTTGTAAAACTCCTTACCGTCCAGCCAGAACGTACAGTCACAGCCGTCTTCAAGATCGATCTCGCCGTTTTTGAATATCGGCTCGACATAGAAATAAATGTGATATGCTTTGTCATCACGCAGATTCATAAGCTGTACATCCTTGGTGTAGACCTCGCCGTACTGCATATTTTCCACGTGGAAGAAGTATTCTCCTGTGGCACTGTCAACAACAGCGCCCTCCGAATCCATAGCGGTCAGCTTTTCCGGAAGTCCCTTTACTGCACCATCGGGTAAAGCAACCTCCGCAGAAGCCGTAAGGCTTGATGAAGAAATAAGGAGGAGGCTGCTTACCAAAGTAGCAAATAATTTCTTTGCGTTCATTAAGCCGCCATCCCCTTTACGATCAGATACTTATTTTGCTTCTTTGTTTTCAGCAGATACTGTTTCATTTTTTTCGTCTGTTGTTTCTTCTTCACCGGATGTAAAATACACCTTCATAAGATGGAATGCTATCATCAGAAGAATTATGATAGGCACTATAAAATACCATCTCAGCTGAATGAATCGGATCACATAGCCAAGCTTAGCGATATGGAATCCGACTTTGCCGATAACTCTGTCTTCATCTATGAGGAAAGAATCATCGCTGTCATTAGCGTCACCCTTCGTCCTGAAGCAGGTTACGCCCGAACCCTCGTAGTTTGGTATTTTTTCGGTAACACGGTGGGTCAGGTAAGCGCCGCTGTCACTCGACGGGTTAAAGGTTATTACGTCGCCCACATCGATGCTGTCAGCATTGCCGACTTTGACAAATATCATATCGCCCACATTGTAAGCAGGCTGCATTGACGGGGTCAGTATCGTATAATAACGATAACCGAACAGTGACTTGTTGGGGCTGTTTGATGCTGCGAACATCAGACCGCCGACTACTATAGCAGCTGCAAGAAGATAAACCAGGACTTTTCTTACGATAACGTATACTGTGTAGCCGCTGCGAGCCTGTGTTGCGTTTGTAGTATTACTCATTTCCGATACTCCTCCGCCCGGAACAATAATATTTTGTTGACACAATGTTCCAAGCTTATGAATTAGTTTATTTTGTCATCACTAATTCCGTTTTTATTCTATTTTTATTATAATGGATATCTATCTATTTTACAAGTATTATTAAAACATTTCAGCGTAACGCATAAAAAATCACACACGTTTTGTGTAAATCGTATCTATTGATGGTTGAAACAATATTAGATATAGTAATATTTCACACGTATATTACTAACAGTATACACTTATGTCTGCATCTGAGCAATGTGTTTTTTCATATTTAAATAAGAAAGAAAATAGAGAGCCTTAACAGTGTTATATTCTCACTTACTGCTGAATATAATGTACCGTCACAAAAGAATGGAGGTTTGCAGTATGCAGGATAAAAATACAAGTTCAGAACAGAATCTGATACTCGAAAACAGGAAAAAGCTCAATATTTCAGGTATAACCGATGTTGACAGCTTCGATGAAAAAACTATCAGCCTTTACACTCAGCTCGGAGAGCTTACCATTCAGGGCAG
>JAFOMV010000090.1 GCA_017418765.1 Ruminococcus sp.
CCGTCACCGCTTTTTTTGAGTGAAATCTTGCTTGTGCAGTCTGCATTAAGATTTCCCTGTTCAGTGAGCTTATACTTTGAGGGATTTGAAAGCGACTGCATTATGAGAACTGCATCTGACAGATTAACCTTACCATCACAGTTTGCATCACCTGAAAGAATATGACTATATGAATCTATATGTTTAAGCATTTCACCGCTTATCGTATTAAGTCCTGCAAAGGATATGTCATTAAACTCTGTACGATCCTTTGGTGTCAGTCTTGCCCAAAAGAAAGCACCTTTTTCAGCTTTAGGTTCTGTTGCTCCTACCTTTGGATCAGGCTTAAAAGCATTTTCTCCAATGTAGTATAATCTGTATTCATCACTTTCACTTTCATTTTTAATTCCGATTCCCTGAACAGTTGAAGCAAAGTCATACGACACTGTATAGCCATCAGGAACTCTGAAACCAAAGCTCTTTGTAATGTTATATAAGCTGCCTTCATGATTAGGCTCGCTCATAGGATCTGCATTGTATATAACATAGTCGATGACACCACTCTTTTTTATACTGCATTCGTAGATGAAACCGTTGTCACGTTCAATGTCATACCAAAGCAGAGAATCATCTGTTGAATCAGGTAAAATCGTAACCATTTCAGAGTTTACATGAAAACCGCATGAATTTACATCAATGTATGTTCCCTCATTATCCAGTTCACCCACAAGAGAGAACTTCAGGTCAAGCAGTATATCTCCTTTGGACAGCTTATCGGGATAACCATCGTAATTTCTGACAAGAATATCTATAGTTGTATCGAATGTATCACTGAGTTTATGTTCTCGGTAGTCGAAAACAAGTGGATAACTCTTTGTCGAATTATCAGCAAACGGCTTGTACGAAGCATAGCAGTCAAGTCCGTCAAGCATTTCCATAGAGTACAGGCTCTTATCGTAGTAAATGTGTCCTGAAAAATCAGAAATATTGTCTTTTGTAAGTTCTACATCCACTATCGACTTGCTGATAACTCTTACTGTACCATCATTGTAGATCTGATATGACGTTTCTATGCCATCGCCGATTGTGTGATCCTCCTTTACGACAGTAACATCGGCATTCTTCATTTCTGCACTTGCAGAAACAGGAACAATAGCAGCAGCTGCTGAACAGCTGAGAGCGATTGCGGATACGGTTGATAAGATACGATTTTTCATTTTCCAATTTCCTTTCCTTATAATATATACTGTAAGTTTATGAATATCTTCTCTATCCATTTGATTCTCCTTCATCATGTGTATCATTCATTTAATGGTAAAGTGTCCTTTGCACTTTTCACGTATATTGTAATATCCAACTCAGGATAATACTTACTTTCGCCCTCGATCAGACTGATAACATCATAGCTTTTAAGCCCTCCTGTTCCACAGCCGAGACAAGGGATAGCAATACTTTTATAGCCTGAGTTTGAGCAATGCTCAAATATCTTCGGTATAAGACTTTTGATATACTTGATTTTACTTTTACTCCCTGGATAACGCATTGTAACTGCGTGAACGATCTGCCTGCATCGCAGACCTCCTGAAGATGTTGTAAAGAAATCTCCTGCTTTATATCCGCATATCCACGATGGAATATACGGATATATTCTTGCTTTCATCAAAGCTTCTTTCTCTACCGTACCTTTAGTATAGTAATTAATATGTTCAGCAACACCACGATGAAGCTCTGACTGACAGCGTTTTCCACCCATCCACCCACAACCATTGGCAGCATTGACTATTATATCAGCCTGTGCATGGGCAATCTC
>JAFOMV010000091.1 GCA_017418765.1 Ruminococcus sp.
CCTGAGATCGTTGTTCCGCCTCCGACAGAACCTCCTCAGCCTGAGCCGGAACCGGAGCCGCAGGAAGTTGAGGTGCCGTGGCATGAGGTGCTGACCATCAATCACGAACCCGACGGCAGTCCGCTGAAGGTTATATCTTCCATCGTATACAACGAAGTTGGCAGCAGCTTCAACGTGGAATGTATCAAGGCACAGGCTGTTGCGGTATATACCTATTTAAAATGGAACGGCAACGACTCCCATGACCTGAGAGGAAAGCCGAATCCTCCGCAGAACGTTATAGATGCCTGCCGATCTGTACTTGGTGAGGCGCTATACTATAACGGAAGCTATGCTCTGACAATGTTCTCGGCTTCTTGTGCGGGATGCTCTGCAAACTGCTATGAGGTATTCTATGCGGATTATCCGTATCTGAGGACTGTTCCCAGCGAATATGATGAAGCTTATGATCCGCATTGGGGAACTGTATCCTATATGGACGCAGAAGAAGTAAAGAAGATCATCGAAGCAAAATACAGCATTAAGCTTTCAAATAAGCCTGAGAACTGGATACAGCCTGTTTATTCAGCTCAGACCGGATATGTCACAGAGGTGAATATCGATGGACAGGTCACAGATAAGGGGTATCCGTTCTCTTATGCACTGGGTCTGAAATCAGGCAAGTTCAATGTTGCTTATACTTATTAAATAATACTATCATACACAGAATCGACAATTTATTTTGTATCATCAGATCGTCTCCGCAGCAGCTTTTTGGCATTAACTGCGGAGGCTTTTTATGTCGGTGAGGAAAGAAATAATAAAATCAATTTACACGCTCACAGCCGTTATATGTTTATTTAGTGAAATCTATCGCTGATATGCTGGAAAATCACTAAATCATATATATTTAAGATGGGGAGTATTGTGCAATATTCCGTCTTGAATAATATCTCAAATTCTGTTACAATAGTTTTAGGGTGAAAAAAGGTGCTGAGTGGTAATTTTTTCCAATGTGTGAAAAATATGGCTCATAACCTTTAAGCTCATATCTGAGGAAGGCGAGGTGGAACTCATGTCAGAACCGTTATGCGGTACATTTTATCCGAGTATCGACTCTAAGGGACGTATGAGTTTCCCCACGAAGCTGCGTGATATCCTGGGCGCTGAGTTTTATCTCTGTGCAGGACATGATGACAGCTACATCGCCGTTTATTCTCCCGCTGCCTTTGAGGAGTACCGCAGCAAACTGTATACCGTCAAGGGTCAGAAGGGAAGCGCTATAAGACGTAAACTCCTGTCATGCGCCGATAAGCAGATACCTGACAAGCAGGGCAGGATATTCATAACACAGCAGCTCAGAGACCACGCAGGTATCACTGACGATGTTGTAGTAATAGGTGCGGAAAACCGTGCCGAGATATGGAACAGGGCTAAATGGGAGGAATTCTCCGAGAATATCACTCTTGAGGAGATCAACGAGGCTCTCGCAGATCTTGTGCTCTGATACCACTTCCGTAAGGAGTTTCATCTATGGATTTTCACCATATCCCCGTCATGCTGACGGAATGTATCGAGGGTCTGGCTATTGATCCCGATGGTATATATGTTGACGGTACGGCAGGCGGTGCCGGCCATTCTTCCGCTATTGCTGCAAAGCTCAGCGAAAAAGGAAGGCTCATTGCTCTTGACCGTGACCCTGACGCTGTGGCTGTGGCTACGGAAAGACTTTCCAAATTCAGCAATGCCCAGGTCATACACAGCAACTATTCTGAGATAAGATCAGTCCTTGACAGACTTGAGATAGACAGTGTGGACGGCATACTCATGGATCTGGGAGTATCTTCTTTCCAGCTGGATGAGGGAAGCCGTGGATTTTCCTATCACTCCGATGCTCCGCTTGATATGCGTATGAGCAAGGTGGGAACTTCCGCCGCTGATATAGTCAATACCTACTCAGAGGCTGAACTGGCAAGGATAATGTTTGAATACGGTGAGGAGAAATTCTCACGCAGGATAGCCTCGAATATAATCAAGGCAAGGGAGAAGGCTCCCGTTGAGACCACGCTTCAGCTTGCGGATATCATCAGAGAAAGCGTTCCGCAGAAGGCAAGACGTGACAAGAACCCATGCAAGAAAACTTTCCAGGCGCTGAGAATTGCGGTCAACTCTGAGTTTGACCACCTCTCAAAAGGCCTTGAAGACGCCTTTTACTGCCTCAAACCACAGGGCAGACTGGCTGTCATAACTTTCCATTCCCTTGAGGACAGACTTGTAAAACAGAAATTCGCCGCATGGTGCAAGGGCTGTATCTGTCCGCCGGATTTTCCGCAGTGTGTCTGCGGACGCAAACCCGAAGGCAGGCTTGTCAACCGCAAGCCTATCGAAGCTGGCGAGGAAGAACTTGAAAACAACAACAGAAGCAGAAGTGCAAAACTCAGGATAATCGAAAGGAGCGGCGTTACAAATGGCTGATAACAATATGGATGAATACTTCACTGAAGAATTCCATGAAAAACAGTCTGCTGCCTATGGCAGTGAAGGCGAATCAAGAGTTGGTTCAGTGCTTGCCATAATATTCGTATCCATACTTGCTGCTGCTCTGCTCGGTGCAGTCATTTATTCCTTCGATAAGAGAAATACCATGTATAATAAGGTATCGGCGCTCAATAAAGAACTCCATCTTGCTGAGGCTGAAAATGCAAGATTGCAGTCAGAGCTTGAAAGCCAGATGTCTGCCAAAAATGTTGAGGAATATGCTGAGAACGTGCTCGGCATGAGAAAGATAGATTCTTCACAGATAGAATATATAAAGATCCGTACAGGTGATGTGGTAACAATACCCGAAAAAGAACAGAATATATTCACCAAGATCAAGAATTTTTTTGATGAGTGTGTGGAATATTTCAGAGGGTAGTACATATCAATAATAATACCCCATATTGCTTGCTTAGAGCTGAGTGCGCTCAGATGCGTCGCTTTGCTCAGGTATAGATATTTTCTGCGCTGTGCAGAAAATAAAGTAGAACACGGAGATACAGCGGGTGATCGTTATAGGGCGCTTTATTCGTTTTTACGGCGAAAGTGCCTATAGTTCCTGCGGAGCGTATCCTCGGAACGATCTGAAGAACATCCTAAAGAAATAAAATGATGTTCGTGGGGCGGGGCTTGTTATAGTCCTGCCCTTATTTGTACTATGAGTATCAAAGGAGATATTTTATGGCTAAAACCAATCCCTCAAATTCAATGAGGTTCAGAGTCAAGATCGTTATGACAGCAGTATTTCTGATACTTTTTTCTGTTGTCGGCGTCAATTTCTTCAAAATATCTGTAGTTAACAATGAAAAGTATCAGGATATGGCTAATGATCAGCATTTTGGCTCTATCACCATACCTGCCCACAGAGGCTCGATATATGATTCAAAGGGGGCGGCTATCGCAAGAAGTGCTTCCGTATACAGGATATTCCTCGATCCTAAGCGCTTCCGCCAGGATATGGAGGATATCGGCGACAGGATAACAAAGAGAAACGCTGATAAAGCCAATGGTACATATGCCCCGAAATATGATGAGGATGGCAAGGAGACAGATGTTCTTCCCGAATCTGTTGAAAGCCTCAGAACGCAGATAACAGCCTTTTTATCGTCAAAGCTTGAGATAACTCCCGAAAAGGTGCAGTCAGCTATGGAGGAGAATTCCCAGTACAGCGTGCTTCAGGATCAGGTTGAAAAACCTGTTGCCGATGAGGTACTTGAATACTTTGACGATCTGGGATTTATCTCCCTCAGAAAAGAGGAGGATACAAAGAGATACTATCCGCAGAATGAGCTTGCTGCATCTGTTATAGGCTTCACATCAGGCGACGGAAGCGGTGCATACGGAATAGAGGCTTACTATGATGATTACCTTGCAGGTGTTGACGGAAAGACTATCTCAGCCAAAGACTCAGCAGGAAACGAGCTTCCCTACAGATACTCAAAGACCTATGAAGCTGAAAACGGCGACGATGTTTATCTTACCATTGATATGACCATACAGCATTATCTTGAGGAGAATCTCAAGGAAATGGTGGATAAGTATGAGATAAAGAACCGTGCCTGTGCTATACTTATGAACGCAAAAACAGGCGCTGTGCTCGGCATGGCTACTAATCCCAGCTTTGACCTTAATAATCCCCGTGCTATATCTGACCCTAAGATAGCTGCTCAGATAGAAAAACTGACTGGAGATGAGGCGGACAAGAAAAGGAAAGAAGAACAGGAAAAGCAGTGGAAGAACAAGTGCATAACCGAGACTTATGAGCCCGGCTCTGTATTCAAGGTAATAACCAGTGCATCTGCTATCGAGGAGAATCTCATTGACCTTCTGCGTGATTCCTTCTACTGTTCGGGGTCTGTTAAGCTGGAAGGTGCGAGGCAGCCTATAAACTGTCACAATACCGCAGGTCACGGCGCTCAGTCATTCCAGCAGGCACTTACCAATTCCTGCAACCCTGCTTTCATGGAAATAGGCGCACGTCTCGGCATCAAGCGTTTCTGCTACTACTTTGACGCTTTCGGTCTCCGTGAAAAGTCAGGCATAGACCTTCCTGCTGAAAGTACAGGTGTCGGATTTCCTCCTGATGAAATGACCAACGTTGACCTTGCGGTCAGCGCTTTCGGACAGGGTGAAACTATCACTCCTATGGAAATGATCACTTCATACTGTGCCGCTGTAAAC
>JAFOMV010000092.1 GCA_017418765.1 Ruminococcus sp.
ATGTATCACCTACGGACAGACCGAGGCTTCACCTGCAACTACAATGAGCAAGACTACCGACAGCATCGAGCAGAGAGTCAATACAGTCGGCGGACCTATCTTCGGCGTTGAGTGCAAGATAGTCGATCCTGAGACTAACGAGGAACTTCCTGACGATACAGACGGCGAGTTCGTTGCAAGAGGCTACAACATCATGAAGGGTTACTACAAGATGCCTGAAGCTACCGCAGCTGCCATCGACAGCGAGGGCTGGCTCCACACAGGTGACCTTGCAAGAAGACGTTCCGAGGACGGCTACTTCAAGATAACAGGCCGTATCAAGGATATGATAATCCGTGGCGGTGAAAATATCTACCCCAAGGAGATCGAGGACTTCCTCTACACATATCCAAAGGTAAAGGACGTTCAGGTCATCGGTGTTCCCAGTGAGGACTACGGTGAGGAGATAATGGCTTGTATCATTCTCCAGCCAGGCGAGACCTGCACCGAAGACGAGATAAAGCAGTTCTGCCTTGACCGTATGGCTAAGCACAAGTGCCCGAGATACGTTGATTTCGTTGACGGATTCCCGATGAATGCGGCAGGTAAGATACTCAAGTACAAGATGAGAGAACAGGCTGTCGAAAAGCTTGACCTCCACAAAGCAAATAATATAGTTACAGCATAAATACTGAAAGGACGAATGATCGTTGTGTTATTGAGCATTACGGTCATTCGTCCCTTTTTATTGCAAAACGCAGGTCTCGTTGAATTTGGTATGAACTTTTTACAGTTCAGACTGCCATTGCATTATTTATTGACTTAATTAAGGATTTATTGTATAATTATATCTGAAACAAGGCTGTATGTATCTATGAAAGGAGGAGATAGATTGGAAGCCAAAGGTAAGATAGCAGTTGTTATGCCGCATATCATCCCACCGATGGATAATGAGCTGCTTTGCGGAGTATCCGAAGCTGTCAGTATTTTCGGATATGATACTGTACTGATAACAGGCATGCTCAATATAATGAGCAGCTCAGAGCCTGATGGTTATTCTGCAGGGCTTGAAAATATATATACACTCCTTGAATATGCCGATCTTGACGGTATCATCCTGGCAGCAGGAAGGTTCCTTCATTCCGAAATGAGGGACAGGATCATAGAAATGCTAAGAAGGATAAAGATACCATCTGTCATCCTTGAACATGATGCTGACGGCTTTGACTGCATATATCCTCCGCAGCGTGAATACATAAGGATGATTACAGAACACCTTATAAAAGTTCATGGATGCCGCCGATTATACTGTATTTCAGGCGTAAAAGGTGAGTATTCATCAGAAGAAAGACTTGCCGGATTTTGCGAAGCTATGGATAAAGCAGATCTGCATTACGATGAGGGGTGCATTTTCTACGGTAATTTCTGGAGAGATATCCCGTGTGTTATTGCTGATGATATAGCTTCCGGCAAAATAGCAATGCCTGATGCGGTTGTATGTACGAATGATGAGATGGCAATTGCATTTTGCAGCAGACTTGCAGAAAATGGCATAAAAGTTCCTGAGGATATAGCAGTTACAGGTTATGACGGAAGCTTTGAAAGTTACTTTAATGATCCTCCTGTCACAACCGTAACAGGACATGATTATCAGCTCGGAAATGAGGCAGCAAGGCGTATGCTGTATGAACTCGGATACAGAGATCTGCAGCTCCCTGAGTATGGTCAGCATCTGAGGATAGGTACGAGCTGCGGCTGTGATATCTCATCATCTGTCGTCAATTCTGATGATAACAGGCACCTTCTGAAAAATATAAGGCGCAATAATCAGATGTATGCAGAGAGAAGATACTTTATAAATGCTGACATGATAAGCAAGATATCATCCTGTTCCGACATGGAGGAACTGATGATGACTTCCGCTTCACTGGCATATCTTCTTCCTAACTGGAATACTCTTGAAATGTGCCTTTGCAGTGACTGGAGTTTTGATATGGAAGCTCCTGACTGTTTTCGTACAGAGGGTTATTCCGAAAAAATGGAGCAGATAATGTATCTGAAAAAAGGCTTCAATACATGGGCATCAGGAGAGTTTGATACTGCAAGGCTGCTTCCGTCATTCGATATTCCGCATGAACCGATGGTGTATGTGATATCATCTGTTCACTTCAAACAGCAGATATTCGGATATTTCGGGATATCTTATGATACACCCTATGATTTTCTGCTTGACGAATACTATGTCAGCTGGTTTGACTGTGTGGCTAACGGTCTGAATACGATACAGAATATCGCCTATAAAAACTACGTAAAGAAGCATATCGCCAGTCTTCTGACAGTAGATACTGCTACAGGCCTTTATAATAAAAGAGGTCTGATGGAAAACCTTATGCCTTTTCTGATGTCATGCAGTCAAAGCTCGAAGAATTGTACAGCCGTTGCCATATCATATGAAAAAAGCAGAGAGCATTATCAGGTTTCACCTTTGCTTGCAGCAGCAAATCTTTTCAGAAACAGTGATGAGAAGGATGTTCTCCTTGCCCTTCCTGCGGACGATGTCTTGCTGTGTCTGATGTGGACTGAAAAACGGACTGAACAGGAAGTCACTGATGAGATATATCAGGTGGTATCAAAGCATTTCAGCGATATATATGGCAGAGCGCTCAGCACCGCAGCTGATGAGATAGCCATATGCTGCTTATTTTTGAAAACAAGGGATATATCTGCAATAGAACGTGATATAGATAAGCTGATAGAACGGGCAGTAGATAAAGCCAGAGTTCTTGCCGTAAACAGCGGTAATTGTTTTACTCAGCTTCATAATTCAAGAAAAAAGATACTGGCTTCACCTCAGCTTGACTGGAACGTTGATGATATCGCCCGTGATGCAGGAATAAGCAAGAGCTATTTTCAGCGTCTTTACCGTGAGGTCTTCAACACAAGCTGCATGGATGATATAATCAATGCAAGGATAGAACGTGCGAAACGTCTTCTCGAAAACACTGATCTTCCGATCGGTGATATTGCTGATGAATGCGGTTACTCCTCAGGAAGCCACTTCATGAGACAATTCCGGAAAAAGACAGGGCTTACTGCATCTGAATACCGGAAAAACCATCAGTCATAATGTTAGTATCAGAGCAAATGTTTTTCCCTGATGAATCCTGCCAGTTCCTCAGCCGCATAATAATGCGTATCCTCAGATGGGTGCCAGTTTGAACCGTAGCCGAGCCATCCGTTGTGAGGTGTGAAGCGGAATTCTTCTATTCCTGTATCGCATTCCGCTTTGAAGCGTTCAACAGCATTATGCAGGCTTTCGTAAAGCTCATCTGAAAGCGGCGTGATACCGATAGTTGATATTATTGCAGCATCGGGATTATATTTTCTTACTTTCCTCAGCAAGCCAAGGTATTCGTCTTCAAGTTCCTTAAATGAACCCTCATTTTTCGTACAGTAGGAATTATCATTTGTACCGATGTTAAGGACTACGATATCAGACGGCATTGATGAGAAATCCCATTGCTGTTCTTCAATGTCGTTCCCGTCGGGATGTTTGTAGGAATGGCACCATTTCTCATAAAATCTTGTTATTACACCATTTGTATCACGAGCACCGCTTTCAGTCCAGCCGCTGATCACACCATAGCCGCTGTAGGAAAAGAGACTATATTCAGTACCAAGCATTTCAGCGGCTATGCAGGCGTAGCTTTTCAGAGCGTTTTCCGCCTCCGCAGCAAAATCTGACTGTGTGTTTGAATCATCGACACCGTATCCGCAGGTGATGGAATCACCTATAAATTCTATCCTTTTAGGATGTGCTTCAACAGGAAAAAAAGAAGCTTCGTCATCTGCCTCAGCGCAGGCATATGCAAGCGAAAAAGCTGCCTCTGAAAGCTTGACTATACTTATTCTTGCTTCTGTCACGGTATCAGATGATATGATATCGAACCTTTCTTCCGCATTGTCTATACGCTTCTTTATCCTGAACCTGCCGTTGACTTTAACGGCTGCACGAGGATTATTGCAGGTGCCTTCTTCTGCTGCGGAACTCTCATCGCATCCAAGGACTATGGTAAGTTTTTTTCCTATGAAAATAAACTCACATCCCGAACCCGACTGTGTCAGCCACAGCTTGCTGCCATCAAAGAAAACTCTGCCTATGTGTTTTGTGCTCTGAGATGAAAATGTGATATTCTTCATGATAAACTCCTTTATAGAATAATATTTTATAACCTGTCTTCACAGGTAAATTAAGGCATAATTATGTAGAGACCGAGGAAAGATCATGTAGGAATGCTTTCGCATTTCAAATGATTTTACCGCAGCCATCGGAGAAATTTGCCGAAAAGCCGCAAATATATCCGGTGAAGACAGTTACTTATGCTTCTCTCTTGTAAAATGCCAATGATAAGAGGAATATTGATTTGTGAAAGGATGAAAAAAATGTTAAGAAAGACCGCCTTATTTGTTATTACTGCCGCTTCTGCTTTGTGTCTGTCATCATGCGAAATGACGGAGATACCCACAAGGGAGATACTCCATCAGACGGCAGTTCCGCCGAAAATGCTGTTTATCGGAGATTCCATAGCCGCAGGCTACGGATTGGAAGGGTACACTGACAGTGATAACTATAGCTGCCGTTCATACTCCAATATCCTCAAAGAAAAGTACACTGAGGAGTTGAAGGATGAATGCGGCCATGAGATGGTCAACAAGGCAGTCTCAGGCGCAACGTCAAAGGATCTTATCGAACTTCTGAAAAGCGGCAAGCTTGACAAGGAACTGAGGGAGAGTGATGCTGTTGTAGTATCTGTAGGAGGGAATGATCTTCTCGGGATAATGCTGAATCTCCTCAGCAAGCTTGGTGTAACCGAGTCAGGAGGCTTTGATTCAGGCAGCTTTAATATACTTGCGGCAGCATCTGCATTTTTGAGCATGGACAGCGATGTCAATGCAGCACTTGACGTTTTTGACGCCAATATAAAAGTCATATCCTCGGAACTCAGCAGAAAGACCGATGGGCATATATACATACAGACTCTTTATGACCCTCTTGAATACTTTGATAAATTCAGTATGCTGACAGATTTTTCCAATGAAAAGATCGGAAGGTTCAACAGTATCATTTCAGATAATGCAGGCGATGATTATACCGTAATAGATGTAGCCGCAGATTTCAAAGGCAAAGCCGGTAAGCTGACAAATATCCCTGATTTTGATATTCATCCGAATCAGGAGGGGCATGAGGTCATTGCAGAAGATGTTGACAAAGCTTTCAGGGCAACAGGTTTCAGTTATGTCACAACCGAGACAGGCGAAAAGCGTCTTACCCAGGATGGGAAAAAATCCGTAGGAGGCGGTATTGCAGGACTTATCTCTTTATTTGGCGTGGGAGCATTTTCCATCCTCAGAAGAAAAAAGGAATAACAAGGCGTGAATTACTGCTTCTTTTCCCACTTCACATTGTAAATGGTGACTTCGTGCTGACCGACAGAAGCGGCATTGCCGATATTTCCAAGCTGGAATTTTATATCTGCTGACATATCATTTGCAAAATCCACATCATAGCTGAAATGCTTTTTCTCAGCAGAGACAGTGATCTTTTCGTCAAGGTAACGTGTATAGGATGAGTCCTCGGCTGTGACTATCATTTCTCTTTCGGCTGTGGAAGCGGCGTCAAATTCAAGGTGCCATGTTTCGCCTGCCTGTACTTTTTTACCACGCAGGAGCGCCATTACTCCGTATTCGAGTTGACCTGCGGAATCGATATGTACAAGTGTGCAGCCATCTTTGTTTGCTACATAAGCATCAGCGCCTTCGATGTAAGAGCCAAGTGCAATAGATGAGATCGGTGATGGCGGGAAGTCATCACCGTTTTTGCTGTAGACCCTTACATAGTCGATATCGAAATGCTTTTCGCCGTCAGCAAAAGTGGCAGGTTCAGCATAGATCCCGTCGATACCGTCGAAGTGGCCGCCTACGGCAAGATTGAGGATAATGTAGAAATTCTGATCGAATGGGGCAGGGAATGGACGGTCAACGGTGAACCATTCCTTCTGAGTGCTGTAGAGGTCATCGTCAACGTACCATCTCATCTCACCCCTCTCCCATTCAATGCTGTAGGTGTGCCAGCTTTCTGTGCTGTCACCATTTTTGAAAATGTAATTGTTAGTGAGATAAGTATTATTCGGCCATACGTCGCCAAAGTGGATAGTTCCGCATATCTTATCGGGAGTACTGCCCCAGCCCTCCATTATGTCGATCTCGCCTGAAGCTGCCCATCCGCCGTATACGCTGTCTTCTGGAAGCATCCATATTGCAGGCCAAAGCGACTTTCCACTGTCACATTTTGCACGTACCTCTATGCGTCCGCCGCAGGTCGAGAACTTATGCTGAGTGCTTAGACGGGATGAGGTGTATTCATATTTCCCCTGTACAGCATCGGTGTAGTTTTCCTTGCGTGCGGCAATAGTAAGCACACCATCGCTGACGGATGCATTTTTGTCCGTGTAAAATTCCTGTTCATTGTTGCCCCAGCCGTTTGTGATATAATTGCTGTTCTCGTCCAGTTTCCAGTTTCCAAGTTCGTAGGACCATTTATCGGTATCAAGCGTATTTCCGTCAAACTCATCGCTCCATATGAGAGTGTAGTCCTCAGCAGTTTCAGGGGATTTATACTTTCCGTGCAGAAAGCTGCTGAGACGTTCAAGCTCATCCTTTGAAGCTGGCTTCTGTCTTGCTGATATCATGTCGAAAACGTCAATGACCTCATCGCTGTTGTAGTCCATGTCAATTCTGCTGACAGCATATACGCACACAGGCATTGCAGCAGAGACAATACATCCGGTCAGAAGAAGTGATAATACTTTTTTGCTTTTCATAAATTTCTCCTAATTAGTCAGCACTGAGCAGATATAATCTATCCAATCATGATAATACATGATAACACAAGTATATCATAATCTATTGAAAATTACAATATTTTTCATTGGGTATTTTACTTTGAATCAAAAAGTGGTATAATAATATAGAATAAAAACGGAGGGATAAATGTGAAAAAAACATCAAGAGATATGGATATGCTCAATGGCTCAATGGGAGATAAGATATTGCTGTTTGCTCTGCCTCTTGCGGTAACGGGAATACTTCAGCAGCTGTTCAATGCTGCGGATATTGCGGTAGTCGGCAGATTCGTCGGCAAGAACGCTATGGCGGCAGTAGGAAGCAATTCTCCTATAATCGCTCTTATTATCAGCTTGTTCACAGGTATATCCATAGGTGCAAATGTTGTAATTGCTAAATTTATCGGACAGAACAGAAAAGACGGAGTTAAACGTGCGGTACATACGGCCTTGCTTTTTGCCTTTCTCAGCGGCATAGTTTTTGCTGTTATATGCCTGCTTTTGTCGAAAAGCATACTGAGCCTTATGTCCATCCCCGAAAATGTATTTGACATGGCTCTGCTTTATTTCCGTGTGTACATTGCAGGAATGCCTGTCATACTGCTTTATGACTTTGCCTCGGCTATATTCAGAAGCAGAGGAAATACCCGTACACCGCTTATCTGTCTGCTTGTTTCGGGTATCATAAATGTGGTGCTGAATCTGTTTTTCGTCATTGTGCTGAAAATGACTGTAAACGGCGTAGCGCTTGCAACCGTGATTGCAAACCTGATAAGTTCCGCCCTTCTCATATGGTTCCTTTCACATGATGAATCAGAGGTGCATTTCAGTTTCAGAAGTCTTGGTATCGACAGATACACTCTGAAAGAAATGATAAGGATAGGACTTCCTGCCGGAGTTCAGGGCATGGTCTTTGCACTGTCGAATATTCTGATACAGTCATCCATAAACAAGCTTGGTGAGGACGTAATGGCGGCTTCATCGGCGGCATTCAATATCGAGATATTCGCATACTACATAATCAACGCTTTCGGTCAGGCCTGCACAACATTTGTGGGACAGAATTACGGCGCAGGAAAACCTGACAGATGCATAAAGGCTACAAGGATATCATTCATGCTGGATATGGTTTTCACTCTTGTTCTTTCGGGGCTGATACTTCTTCTCGGCAAACATCTTCTTGGCATTTTCAATGACGATCCTGTTGTTATAGAAACGGGCATGATAAGGCTGCGATATATCCTGATTGCAGAGGGTCTCAACGTTATTATAGAGATATGCTCAGGCTGCATGAGAGGCTACGGACGTTCTATGGTGCCTGCACTGCTTTGTATGGGCGGTATCTGCGGAGTAAGAATAACATGGATCTACACAGCTTTCAGGATGAAAAGCACTTTCCCGGTACTGCTGACAGCCTATCCGATAAGCTGGGTTGTAACTGCGTTAGCACTGGCGATTGCGTATTTCTACATGAAGAATCACAGCATGAAGGACTTCTTCTCAGGGGATAAGAGCATCGTATATAAAGGAGCAGAAAATGACTAAAATAGATCTGATAACAGGTATCCTCGGTTCGGGAAAGACCACATTCATAAAAAAATATGCATCATATCTCATTGCAAAAGGCGAGCGCATAGCAATACTTGAAAATGATTTCGGAGCTGTAAATGTAGATATGATGATATTGCAGGATATCAGATGTGATAACTGCACTGTTGAAATGATAATGGGCGGCGGAGATCATGACTGCCATAAACGAAGATTCAAGACACAGCTCATTTCGCTTGGTATGCAGAACTATGACAGGGTCATAGTTGAACCGTCCGGCATTTTTGATATGGATGAATTCTTCGATCTGCTGTATGAATCTCCGCTGGACAGATGGTTCACTATCGGCAGCGTTATAGGTATCACTGACGCAGAAATGGATGATGTTCTCTCAGATCAGATGGAGTATCTGCTTGCGTCGGAATCGGCCTGCTGCGGAAAGCTTCTTCTCAGCAAAACAGGCAGCATGACCGCTTCACAGCTTGAAGAAAGGGCAGAGGCGATACTTTGCCATATCAACAGGGCTATGGAGAGTATAAAGTGCGACAGAAGGCTGAAAAGAGAAAATATCACAGCTAAAAGCTGGGATGACCTTACAGATGATGATATGGATGCTCTTGAAAACTCGGGCTACGTTGGGGCGAGATATATCAAGAAATATAGTCCCGAATCAATAAGAAGCGGCGTTCACTATTTCATGCATATAGATATTCCTGCCGATAAGATAGAAAATGTTATAACAGAAACTGTAAATGACAGAGAATGCGGCAGTATATTCCGCATAAAAGGCTCACTTCCTGACGGCAGGGGAGGATGGCTTAAAATAAATGCAACTAAGGAAAAAACAGAGACAGCACCTGTAAAAGAGGGACAGCCTGTGCTGATTGTGATCGGGGATGAACTCGTTTTTGAACGTATAGACCATCACTTCAAAGAGTATAACCGTGATGATGAATATGTATCGATATAGGCTGATGCCGATCTGTAACGGTTAGTACTTTATCTGAAAATCAGGAGAAAGATATGATTATCGAGAACAACATTCTGCAACGGTATCTGAAAAATGTATACTTTATAGCAGGAACAGCATCTGCGGGAAAATCAGCAGCAGCTAAAATGCTCTCAGAGCGTTATGGCCTGATATTATTTGGAGAGGATCATCTCTCCAGATTAACAGATGATCTCAAGGATATTGTTGTGTATTCACCTGAGTCCCATGAATTCCGCAGACACATCTCAGAACTTAGGGACGCAGGTGCTGAGGCAGCAGAGCTTATTTCTCTCTCTCGTGACAGAAAGGTCATTGCAGATACAAATATACCGCTTGATATCCTTCATGAAATAAGTGACCATGCTCATGTTGCCGTGATTCTTTCCAGACAGTGTGTGGATGCTGAAAAATACTATAATGATTATTCAGAAAGCGGATTCTTTACGCTGATACATGAAAACTGCGATACAGATACCAATGATACCGTTTGTGATAAGCTGGCTGAACATTTCGGCTTAAAGCAGGAACAAGCCGATCGTATTGCACATTATGAAAGTCTCATGCAAAGGGTCATACATATGAATGATGGAAATGATAAACAAAAGCTTCTTTGCGAACTTTCAGATTATTACAGCAGTCCTGAGTGGAAACTCGATTTTGCTGCTGACGAATCAGGGCGCCTGCCAAAGGAATTGAAACGGGGAGTATTATCAGAAGACGGACTCTATAATTTACTTGAAAATTTCAAAAGATAACATTTGCACTGTATGAGGTTCGTGAACGTACACAGCTTCAGACATTTTAATGCCTCCGTTCTGATCAACAACGGCGTTGATGTCAAGACGGTGCAGGGAGGGAGGTCATAGCTGCGCTACAACGACAGCCGACGTTTATTCTCATCTTGATTTCAACAGCAAGGAGCATTCGGCGGAGATAATCTCCCATGTACTGGCGGTGTGATATTTATAACAATTAGGTTGACTTTTTCCATCTGCTCATGGTATAATGATGAAAAGCAATGAAACAGGTGATTGTATGAGTAAATCAATCAGTGTTGAGTTTTGCAGTTATTTCTGTAAACATCGTCATTCTGAATTAAAGGACGGATGGTTACCTACCTGTGACGCGTATCCAAATGGATGCTACGGCAGTGATAATTATCTATTTGAGTTTAAAAGAGAATGTGCTAATGGAATTGGTTTTGAGCCTAATGAAAGAGCGAATTCAGCTTGGCTTAAACGAAGA
>JAFOMV010000014.1 GCA_017418765.1 Ruminococcus sp.
ACTGAATCTGCTTACATATTTTCCGTCATCTTGCACAGAAATCCCTTGACATACGTCAGTATGCCTGCGGAATTTCTATACAATCTGACGAAAAATCTGTCGGCGCATATTCAGCACAAGTTTTGTGCGGTGTTGCCTTAACAGCTTATACTTATTATTTTACATTTTTGTTAACAATACAAGTCGAATTTTGCTAAGAACGGTTCAGACCTATCATTTTTTGCTTTATTTTAAGGTAATACCCAGCTTTCATTGTATGATATGTATAATTAGAGTATAAATTATTGTGCATATAGTATAATCAGAGGAAGAAAATACTATTTGTAAAATTCCTGATTCGGCTTATCAGAAAAATGGTGTGAAAGTGCACAAATCATATAGGTGTATGATGTGCATATATACAAAAATACCAATAGACTATTCCTTTTTTTATAAATAATTGATATAATATATTATATGGAAAATTTTACAATACGTGGCAATGTCTGCTTTTCCAACTTGTTTTACCGGTCGTATAAGCGGCAGGATGCATTGTAAAAAACAGCTGTCCATCCGGCGGCTGAGAATGATGAAGGTGATATGATGGCTCATAATTTAGTAAACATAGCAGTTATCGTTGCAGGTATTGATGAGGAGTATCAATACAATATAATCTGCGGAATAAATAAATACGCAAAGGAAAATGATATCAATGTCTCATATTTCGCCGCTTTCGGAGGTATCCTCGGCAACAGAAAGTTCGATGTAGGCGAATACAGCATATATAAGCTTATAGATTACAGGTTTTTCGACGGCATCATACTTATGAATAATACTATCGGCGATACAAATATCAAAGAGTCTGTAACAAATGATGTCAAGGAATCGGGCAAGCCTGTTGTCGTTTTTGACTGTGAGGAATTCCCTGAGTTTTACAATATATCCATAAATAACAGCGATGCAATGAAGGAGATAGTGCGCCATGTTATAACCAAACACGGTGCAAAGGTGCTGAATTATATCTCAGGCCCGCTTTCCAATCCTGAAGCTGTCACAAGATACAGGGCGTTTCTTGAAGTTGTGGCGGAATGTGGCCTGAAAGCCGAGGATGAACGGATATTTTTCGGTGAATTCAGAAGCAATGACGGAAAGGCAGCCATAGAGAATTTCTGCCGTACAGGTCTTTCACGCCCCGATGCTGTTATATGTGCTAACGATGCAATGGCTCTTACGGCGATAACTGCCATAGAAAAGCTCGGCTATCGTGTGCCTGAGGATATTATCGTAACAGGTTTTGATTGTACATACAACGCAAGGAACTATTCCCCTGCACTTACTACAGTAAGACGTCCGCTGTTTACAGCAGGCTATCGTGCTTGTCAGGTGCTTATGGACGTTCTGGACGGACATGAGCCTGAATCCGTTGCGCTGGATGCTTTCCCTGTTTTCTCGGAAAGCTGCGGATGTTCCCTGGGACCTGATGACGATTACAAGGAATTCAAGAAGCGGCTGTACCGCAAGAATGAGACTACAAATATCAATATATCACTGCTCAACCGTCTTACGGAGGGCCTTGCCGAAACAGAATCATCATCAGGATATATTGATGTTATAGGTGACTTTATCGATGAGCTTGACTGTGAGAAATTCTGTCTCTGCCTTGCTGAGGACTGGCAGGACTCCTACGATCTCGGACTTCCTATGGATATAGACGATAAGTATACAGGCTTCATGACTGCTCCGCTTATATGGGATAAGGGAGAGCGCCGGAGCGTGGGTTATTACCCAAGCAGCAAGATGTTCCCTGAGATGATGGAAACAGGCGGAAATATCAATTACTTCCTGCCGCTGCATTTCCGTGACAGGGTACTGGGATACTATATCATGTCCAACGGCGAATTCCCTATAAACAGCCTGCTTTGCCATACTCTCACAATGAATGTCAGCAATTCTATAGAGAATATCCGCAAGCTGCATAATCTCAATAAGACTATGGATGAGCTCAACAGGCTTTACTGCTACGATCCTCTCTGCAATATCCTTAACAGGAACGGTTTCATAAAGAAAGCTGATGACATATACAGGAAATGTGCTGCCAAAAACAGGAGCATCATGATCAGCTTTATTGACATGGATCATCTCAAATATATCAATGATAATTACGGCCACAGCGAAGGTGATTTTGCTTTGCAGCGCATTTCAGCCGTTATAAATGACTGCTGCGACAAAAACAGTATCTGTGCCCGTTTTGGCGGCGATGAGTTCGTCGTTCTCACTGTCGGTGCAAAGAAGCCTGACGGTGAGGCGCTTATCAGGAAATTCAACTCAAAGCTGGAAGTAATGAACAGTATCATAAAAAAGCCGTATAAGCTTTCAGCCTGCATAGGATGCTCCATAGAAAAGCTGGATGGCTCACAGACCCTTTATGACCTGATAAAGAATGCCGACGGCAAAATGTATGAACTGAAAAAGCACAATTTAAATGCCAGAAAATCCGAGAAGGCAGCCTCTGCGGAGACAGTCTGACGGACTTGCAGCGGATGTGACTGTGTGTTTTTCGCTGTTACGGATGTTCATTTTAAATATTTGAAAAGAATACAGACGCTTACGGAATTAACAGCTGTGGCGTCTGTTTTTTTGCTGTAGTGCCGCTGTAAATGAGCAGAACAATAGATAAATAAAAAAATATTATCTCAGGACTTTTCAAGCTGTAAAAAATGTGATATAATGTTTATGATAATATCGGTGTCTGTTTTCGTAAGGCAAAACCGTCAGGTGGTCTTTGTGCGTTTTTGCCTTAATTTGATATCAGGGACAAAACGCCGTGACTATACTATATACATAACATGGAGATTTTACTATGGCATCTAATTCATTCGTTTCCGCAAAACAGGAAGCTTTAAAAAAATATTTCAGCCGCATGAACGATATGCAGCAGGAAGCCGTGTTCACAGTGAACGGCCCTGTTCTCGTGCTGGCAGGTGCGGGAAGCGGTAAGACTACCGTTATAGTCAACCGTATCGCAAATATGATAAAATTCGGCAGCGCTTTCTATGATGAGACACGCAGCGGCAGCGAAGATGATATCGCTTTTCTTAAAGATTACGCCGAGGGAAAGACCGATGACGCAGATACACTCCGGGATATCGTTGCTGTTGACCCGATAAAGCCCTGGAACATCCTTGCTATCACTTTCACCAACAAGGCAGCAGGTGAGCTGAAAGAGCGTCTGGCGGCTATGCTGGGCGAGGAGGAAGCTGTGAAGATAAACGCTTCCACTTTCCATTCCGCCTGTGTTCGTATCCTCAGAAGCGAGATAACCGCTCTCGGCTACGGCAGCGACTTCACTATCTATGACTCCGACGACAGCCAGCGAATGATAAAAACCGTTATGGCAGAACTGGATATATCAGAGAAGCAGCTTGCACCAAAGGCTGTACTCAGCGAGATAAGCAGAGCAAAGGATCAGATGATAACTCCCGAACAGCTTCGTGCAGACGCAGGTCAGGATTACCGCAAGAAGATGGTATCCAAGATATACGGACGCTATCAGGAGAGCATGAGAACTGCAAACGCCCTTGATTTCGACGATATCCTCACACTTACCGTTGAGCTGTTCGAGCAGTTCCCCGAGGTGCTGGAGAAGTACCGTACACGCTACAAGTACATTATGGTGGACGAGTATCAGGATACCAACCACGTTCAGTTCAGACTGGTGTCGCTCCTTTCCGATTCACACAAGAACCTCTGCGTAGTCGGCGACGATGACCAGAGCATATATAAATTCCGTGGTGCAAATATTGAGAACATCCTCGGCTTCGAGGACCAGTTCGCAGGTGCTAAGGTCATCCGCCTTGAACAGAATTACCGTTCCACACAGACCATCCTCAATGCCGCAAACTCTGTTATCGGCAACAACGTGGGACGTAAGGCAAAGACTCTCTGGACAGCAGGCGAGCAGGGCGACAAGGTCTACTGGTACAAGGCTGTTGACGAGACAGACGAGGCAAATTTCGTTGCCGAGACCATAAAGAAGTACCACAAGGAAACAGGCAGATATGCCGATAACGCAGTTCTTTACCGTATGAATGCACAGTCAAACGCTATCGAGCGCATGCTTATGAAGTGCGGCATCCCTTACCGTGTTTACGGCGGTATGCGATTCTTCGACCGCAAAGAGATAAAGGACGTTACCTCATACCTTGCCTTCATCAACAACCACAACGATATGCTCCGCTTCAAGCGCATCATCAACGAGCCTAAGCGTGGCATAGGCGATTCCACACTTGCCCTTATCGAGGACATCAGCCGTGACCTGAAGCTTTCACCTTTCGATGTGCTGAAGACCTGTGAGGAGTACGCTCCGCTTGCTAAAAAGGTATCATCCCTGAGAAATGCTTATGAGATGTTTGAGTACCTCTCACAGAAGTCAGAGGAACTGCCGCTGGATGAATTCCTTGACGAGCTGCTGGAAAAGACAGGCTATCTTGATTCCCTTAAAGCTCTTGAAAATGCCGATACCAAGATCGAAAACGTACAGGAGCTCCGCAGTTCCGTTGTACAGTACATGAACGAATCCGAAGAACCTGCACTTAGCGGATTCCTTGAGGAAGTGGCGCTCTATTCAGAAGCTGACCGTGACCCCGAGACCGATGACAAGGTAACTCTTATGACAGTCCACTCGGCAAAGGGCCTTGAATATGACAATATATTCGTTGTAGGCATGGATGATGGTATCTTCCCAAGTTCACGCTCATTTGACAGCGAAGACGATATGGAGGAAGAAAGACGTCTTGCATATGTTGCCATAACCCGTGCAAAGAAACACCTTTACCTGACAAATGCCAGCCAGAGAATGATATTCGGTCAGACACAGAGAAATGTTACTTCACGTTTCATGCGTGAGATAGGCAGTGAGCTTATCGAGAAGCATGACAATGCCGCAGCAATGAGAAGCAGGCTTGCGGATGAGGATAAGTCCATGACAGAGGTGCATTCAGCTACTCTCCAGCAGCAGCTTGCAAGAAACAAGGCAAAGCCTGCCGCACCGAAGGAAGCAGTGACATATACAGCAGGGGAGAGAGTTGCACATAACATATTCGGCGAGGGTACTGTAGTATCCGTTACACCTATGGCCAATGACTCAATGCTGGAAGTTGCATTTGAAAAAGTCGGCACCAAGAAGATAATGGCTAACTACGCTAAGCTGAAGAAGCTTTGATGATAAACGCATAAATACGCAAAGGAGTTGCTTTGAAATGAGAAAAACCAAGATCGTTTGTACTATCGGACCCGCTACTGATGATGAGAATATCATGCGTGAACTCATGCTGGCAGGCATGAACGTTGCACGTTTCAACTTCTCACACGGAGACTATGAAACTCACGAAAAGCGCTTCCGTCAGGTAGAGAAGCTCAGAAAGGAACTTGACCTCCCTGTGGCTACTCTCCTTGATACCAAGGGCCCTGAGATACGTCTGGGCAAGTTCGTGGATGACAAGCCTGTGGAGATACACGACGGCGATACATACACCCTCACCACCGAGGATGTGCTCTGTACCGACAAGATAGGAAGCGTCAGCTTCAAGAAGCTTCCACGTGATGTCAGCATGGG
>JAFOMV010000093.1 GCA_017418765.1 Ruminococcus sp.
CACACCATCATGACCCATGCCTACGATTACGGCTGGGTAAGGTTCGAGATGGGTTATGCAGCGGCAATATGCATGATACTCTTTATAGCAATGTTCATCTGCAACAAGCTGATAAGCAAGGCGCTCGGCAAATACTTAGATTAATGCGTAATTCGTAATGCGTAATTATGGTATCCCCTGACAGGGATGAATTATAAAATTACGCATTGAAAAGGAGGTGTTATTATGGCGGCAGTCAATACCGAAAAACTCAGGGCTTCAAATAAGCAGGCAGGACGCAGATACGGCGGCACTATCGCCATATTCACCGTTCTTCTTCTGGTGGGACTTTTCATGCTCCTGCCCATTTACCTTACTGTTATAATGTCCATAAAGCCTGTGGAGGAGCTGTTCATTTTCCCTCCCAAGCTTTACGCAGTAAGGCCTACTCTTGACAATTTCCGTGATATGTTCCGTGATATGAGCAGCAACCGTGTGCCGTTTTCACGCTATGTTTTCAACAGTATATTCGTTACCGTGACAGTTACAGTGTTCCAGTGCATTTTCTGCTCAATGGCGGCATTCGTGCTGGCTAAGTGCAAATTCCCCGGCAGTAAAATTATCAACAGCATAATCGTCATTGCTCTCCTCTATCAGAGCAACGTTATCTATATCATGCAGTATATCGTCATGTCAAGGCTTCACCTGATAGACAGTCCCCTTGCGCTGATACTGCCGTCCATAGCCTCACCGATGGGACTTTTCCTCATGAGGCAGTCCATCAGTCAGATACCCGATTCCATTATAGAAGCGGCAAAGGTGGACGGCGCCGGACTTTTCCGCATATGCTGGCAGATAGTCATGCCCAATCAGAAGCCTGCGCTCATGACACTAATCATATTTGCATTTCAGGCGGCATGGAACATACAATCAGGCTCACTGGTCTTCAAGGAGGAATACAAAACTCTCCCCACTGTTGTAACTCAGGCAGCAGCTTCAGGTCTGGCAAAGGCAGGCGTTGCTATGGCGGCGGCTGTATTCATGCTTGTGCCTCCTATAGTCATATTCATGCTGGCGCAGAGACAGGTCATCGAGACTATGGCTCACTCCGGCATAAAGGAGTAAGCTGTTTTCAGAGAGCAGAGTTTGTAGGGGACGGCGTCCTCGACGTCCCACCAAGCAGGAGGCTATGCCTGCATCGTCCCGTGACGTTTCAAAAATGTTACAGGAAATACCGCAAAGGAAGTGAAAGCAAATGAAGTCAAAACTGAAAAGATATATCACGGCAGGGACTGCATTTGCTGTGCTCGCCTCCTTCGGCATATCTGTGACAGCTTCTGCGGCTGTTTCCTCGGATAGCTACAACTACGACAGATGGGGCGATGCTATTCCCTCACAGGCAGGCTACACCGCTGAAAGAGCAGTCACAGGCTATGACATTGGCATAGACGCTTTTGATTCGCCCAGCGATATATTCTGCTCCCATGACAGGCTTTTCTACATTGCTGATACGGGCAATAATCGCATAGTTGCCGCTGATGAAGGCCTTGAAAATGCGGTGAAGATATATGACAGCTTCACCATGCCCGACGGAAGCAAAACTTCTCTCAATAAGCCCTCTGGAGTGTTCATATCTTCCGAAAACAAGAATATGTACATCGCCGACACCGAAAATTCAAGGGTGCTTATAGCAGATACCGACGGTAATGTTCTTATGGAGATAACCAAGCCAGATTCGGAAATATATGACAGCCGTAAGACTTTTCTTCCGCAGAAGGTGACTGCTGACAAGGCAGGCAATATCTACGTCGTGCTTGGAAATATAACCACAGGTGCAGCTATGTTTTCACCTGATGGCAGTTTCATTGGCTTTTACGGCGCTAACCGTGTTGAGCCCACTGCAAAGATAATCCGCAACTATTTCCGCAATCTGTTCATGTCTGAGGAAAAGAGGGCTCGCCGCAAAAGAAGCGTCCCTACGGGGATAACGAACTTCGACATAGACGGAGATTTCATCTTTACCTGTACAGCTTCGTCCACGCAGACTACCGATACCGTCAAGAAGCTTAATGCGGCAGGCAATAATCTGTTTGCAAACTATGAGGTCACTTTCGGAGACTACACTCCCATGTACGATACCTCACGCAACAAGGTGATGTCGCCTTCCATAGTGGATATCGACATAGCCGAAGACGGCAATATCAACTGCCTTGACCATACCACAGGAAGGATATTCCAGTATGACGAGGACTGCAATCTCCTTTTCATCACAGGCGCTATTTCAAAGCAGACAGGCGGTTTCGATCAGGTATCAGCTCTTGAATCCCTTGATGGAAGACTGTATGTGCTTGACTCTGCAAAGGATACATTAACTGTATTCAGCGAGACTGCTTTCGGAAAGACTGTCCACAAGGCAGCAGCTCTTTACAATGAGGGACGCTATGAGGAAGCGCTTGGCCCCTGGTATGAGGTACTGAAAAGCGACGGTAACTATTACCGTGCTCATATAGGCATAGCCTCTGCACTTCTCAGGCAGGGCGACTACAAGGGCGCTATGAAGTACGCTAAGCTTGCAGACGCAGGCAAGATATACAACAAGGCTTTCGAGGGAAGAAGACGTGAATTTCTGAAAGCCAATTTCGGATACATTCTTGCAGGTGTGGCCGCTTTTGCAGTTATCGCAGCAGCAGCGGCAAAGCTTATCCGAAGACGCAGGAAAGCAAAGGAGGCTGAAAGCTGATGATGGACCTGACAGAGACTCAGTGGGTGCGGCATACAGTGACACACCCTGTTGAGGGATTCAATGATATGCGCTGGAAGAAGTCAGGCTCTCTGAGAATAGCCTTTCTCATAGTATTGCTTCTTTTCTTTGGCGAAATAGCTGATGACAGACTTTACGGCGCTCAGTTTTTCATCAGCTATGAACGTATATTCAATATAGTACCGTTCATAATCAGGAGCATAGTTCTTTTTGCGGTATGGGTGGTGGGAAACTGGTCTGTATGTACTCTCCTTGACGGTGAAGGCACTATGAAGAATATCTGTATATACAGTGCATATGCCCTTATACCATATGTGGCACAGCTTTATATAAACGTCATACTATCCCATGTTCTTATCAGGGACGAGAGCGTATTTCTTGATATTATACGTATCATAGGCATTTGCTGGACAGCCCTGCTGTTGTTTTCGGCAATAAAGTCAGTACACCAGTACAGCTTCCTCAAAACAGCAGCCGCTATCCTTATGACCATCGCCGCAATGCTTATAATGCTTTTCCTTATGGTGCTTGTACTGGCACTTATACAGCAGATGTGGATATTCATATCAACCGTGATAACAGAGATCATTTACCGCATAAAGGTTTAGGAGCAAACTCATGGCAAGCAGAATAAAAAGAACGTTTCTCTGTCTTGTGTCAGCCGCTTTGCTGGCCGTGTCAGGTCAGACCTTTGCAGTTGAGGATGATACGGCAGAAAGCGAAGTTTCAGAAGAAACCGTGCAGACAGAAGAAAAGGCTGATGCACGTGCAAGGGAAACTGTTGAAAAAATAAACTGCGAAAGCGGATATATAACTGAATACCTTAAAAAAACAGGTTCAGTCAGCGGCTATGACGTTTACGTCAGGGAAAAGAAATTTGATGCTGCTCTCTGGGAAAAAAACGGAGGCAAGCCTGCGAAAAAGTCGGACTATACCGATAAGCAGAAGGAGCTTGACCGTATCATCACCGAGCTGAAAAGACTGGGAGACCTTACTATAGTTGAAAGTTCAACAGGCGAGGCAAAGGCAACTTTCAAGGACAGTTCAAAATGCGATGAAGGCAAGCTCTGGGTCAGCGAAAGCGAAAGATATCTCCTTACCGCAGACAGTGAAAGCAATAAGCCGCTGAAGCTTATGGAGGTGATATCCTCTATCGATGATCCTTACCTTTATATATCAGATGACGGAAAGACCCTTGAGCAGACTGATAAAAAGCACAGGAAGATCGTCAGCACATACAGGGACAAGGGCACTGAAGACGGCAAGCGTGTATTCACAGGCGATAACGGCTTTGCATGGACATCTCCCGATAAGAAGCGTGTCATGGGCGAATTCCGCTATTCCGCTGAGAATGAAAGCTACAGGATGATAGTCAGTGACCGCTTCGGATGCTTCGGTCTGGAAAATAAGAAAACAGGCTATATATGGTGGTCTGTGCCTTTAGAGGCCTCATGGGACAGAATGGCTGCTCCGCTTATAGTGAATGAACTAAGGTCAGCAGGCATTCTCCGATACGGTGTTCCTGCAAGCCGCAATAACAATAATTTTCTCAGGTCAGCATCCGATGACTGCGATATATCGGTAAAGGATATAAAGGGCGGCATACGTGTCACCTATGACTACAGCTCCGCAGGGTTCAGTTATCCTGTGGAATATACTCTTGAAAAGGATTATGTAAAGGCAAGCCTTAAAGTAAAGGATATAAAGGAAAGCCATGAAGGACGTATCGCTACCGAAGTCACTTTGCTCGGAAGTTTCGGGGCAGGCGATACTTCGGAGGATGGCTGTTATGTGGTCCCCGATGGATGCGGAGCGCTGATACGCTTCAACAATAAACGGACAATGCAGTCAAATGTATATCATCAGAGAGTATACGGCGATGACATAACTGCCGTACCTATGAATAAGGGAGCTTCAGCAGAACAGGTATATCTGCCAGTATACGGAATAGTAAAGGATGATAATGCCATGCTCGTAGTGGCTTCAAAGGGCGACACAAATGCATATCTTTCAGCAAATGTGTCTGGGCAGTCAAACAGCAGCTATAATCTTTGCAGCTTTACATTCGTGCTGAGGGATACCGACGATTACTATATGTCAGGAAGCGGAAATGAACGCTTTACCGTGTTTGAAACAGGAGATATAAAATCGGAGGATATCGAGCTAAGGTACTATCCCATATCCAAAAAAGGAGCTGATTATACTGATATTGCTGCAAGATACAGGCAGTACCTCGTTGAGGAGGATAATGTAAAGATACGCTCACAGGCTGATACCTCAGCGCTTTATGTAGAGCTTTACGGCGGTGTGATGAAGAAAAAGCCTTTTCTTGGGATACCGCTTGAAATGAGGAGATCACTTACAACTTATTCTCAGGCAGCTGATATCATATCTGAACTCCGTGACGGCGGCGCCGAGGACATGGTAGTTACCTACACAAACTGGACTGACAGCGGCATGAAGGATAAAATAGATACAAAAGCCGAACCGTCGGGGAAGCTGGGCGGCAGCAGCAGATTCCGCAAATTTGCTGACCTTGTCAATGAGGGCGGAAAGCTTTACCCTGTTTCGGATAACAGATGTTTTCGCTCAGGAAACGGCTATAATTCTTTCTCAAAGAATACGGTAAGGATATCGGGCTCTTATTCGAGGATAGTCAGCTATGACAAAGCATATGGCATACCTGACGGATTCAGAAAGGACCTGTCTCTCCTGACGCCTGCAAGCTTCGGAAATGTCATGTCGGATATATCGGCAAGCTTTGTCAGTGAAGGCATAGACGGAGTGTCGGTTTCTGATATTGCGGCCTCGCTGTACGGTGATTACGGTAAAAAGAAGATATCACGTGCGAAGGCAGCGGAAATGCTTGAGGATGGCTTGAAAGGGCTGGATGAAAGTCTTGAAAACGGCGTACTTGTCCGCAGGGCAAATGCCTATGCACTTCCTTATGTGAGCAGGATAACAGATGTTCCCATGACATCGGGGAGGTATGACATATTTGATGAGGATATCCCCTTCTATCAATTGGTGCTTCATGGTGTCATTCCCTATTCATCGCCTGCGATCAATGGAAGTCCCGACCCGGAAAAAGCTGTTATGATGTCAGCAGTCTGGGGATGTGACCCTGATTTTGATATGATATACAGTGAGCCATCTGAACTTAAAGATACTTCGCTGGACAGCCTTTATTATGCAGATCATCGCTGGTGGACGGATACTGCGGCTGAGTATTACAAACTTATCAGTCCCGTTCTGAGGGCAGTCAGCGGAAGCAATATGACCGACTATCACACCGATGGAGATATAATTACCGCCGTTTACAGCAACGGTACGGAAGTAAGGGCAGATATGCTGAATAAGACCATAGAATATAATGGCAGACTGATAAGTCTTGCAGGAAAGGAGGTATCAGGATAATGGCGGAAAAAAAGAAAAAGAGGCTTACCTATCAGCAGAGGAGATCACTTTACGGCTATGGCTTCATAGGGCTGTGGCTTGTGGGAACACTGGTATTTTTTCTGGTGCCCCTTATACAGTCGCTTCGCTATTCATTTTGTGAGGTAAAGGTAAATCCCGGCTCACTTGAAACAGCGTTTGTGGGACTGAAAAAATACATCTACGCTATTAATGAAGATCAGTATTACACAGAATACCTGGAATCAACACTGATCGAAACGCTTTGGAAAACTCCGCTGATACTGATATTTTCGCTTTTCATAGCAGTTATACTCAATCAGAAATTCAGAGGGCGTATTCTGGCGAGAGCTGTGTTCTTTCTGCCTGTAATAATCGCAACAGGACCTGTTTTCAAAATAATAAGCGGAGATATGGCTAAGACAGGCAATACAGGTGCACAGCGCTTTTCCACCATGTTTTCCACCGATCTTATAGGCGAGCTTATGGAATTTCTCGGAATATACGGGCTTAGTGAGAAAATGAATACGATGATATCCGCTGTAGCTGATAATATCTTCGGTATAGTATGGAGTTCAGGCATACAGATAATCCTCTTTCTTGCCGCACTTCAGAATATCCCGCCGTCTGCAAGGGAGGCTGCTGAGGTAGAGGGAGCTACATCGTGGGAGTATTTCTGGAAGATAACATTTCCGTATGTTACTCCGTTTATACTTGCGAATTTTATATATACCGTAATAGATTCGTTTACCAGTCCCATGAACAAGGTAATGAACCGCATACTTGATATGAAAAGTCAGTGGGATTTTGGTGAGGCTTCTGCTATGGCATGGATATATTTTGCTATAGTCCTTGCATTTATCGGCATAGTTACCTTTTTAGTGAACAAATTCGTTTACTATGAGGTAGAGTAAGGAGGCGGAGGGATTTGTCAGAGAATAATGCATCTGCTGTAAAATCGGCAGATGAGATCGGAAATATCAGCAAAAAGCAGCTGAAAAAACTGCATATGCAGAAAATGACAAAAGAGGAAAAAGCTTACCTCCGCAGAAAAAATGCAGCGGATAGGATATGGCCGTTTTTCAGAGGCTTCATACTGATAGGTCTTGGCTTTGTCATAATGTATCCGCTGATGTATATGATAAGCTGTGCCTTCCGTGAGAGGGGCGATATGAGTGACCCAACAGTAATGTGGCTGCCACGCCATTACACACTCGATATTATCCGTGATACTTTTAAGGCTATGGATATATGGAACACTCTCAGGAATACACTTGTGCTGAATATAGGCTGTTCCGTAGTTCAGGTATTTTCATGTGCAGTAACAGGGTATGGCTTTGCAAGATTCAGCTTTAAGGGAAAGAAACTGCTGTTTGCAGTAGTCATAATGATGATACTTGTTCCTGTACAGGTAATAGCTCTGCCGCTTTACAGTCAGTTCAGATACTTTGGTATAAAGGGCCTTTTTACCGTCAACCTCATAGACAGCAAGCTGACGATGTATCTTCCTGCACTTACAGGAAACGGCATACGCTCAGGACTGATGATACTCATATTCCGCCAGTTTTTCAGAGGTATGCCGAAGGAACTTGAAGATGCTGCGTATATAGATGGCTGCGGCCCGTTTATGACATTTTTAAGGGTAATGATACCCAATGCAGCTTCATCGTTCCTGACAGTATTCCTGTTTTCAGTTGTGTGGTACTGGAACGATTATTATGTCAGCACAACATTTTTCACCAACACAAGAACGATAGCACTTATGCTGACTAATCTTGACAGTGAACTGAAGCTGCGGCTTTTCAATAATACATCTGCGAGTATAGACCCACGTGAGGCGATAGTGTGGAAGGAGGCAGGCTGTCTCATATCCATAGCCCCTATGCTGGTTATGTATGTTTTTCTTCAGAAGCATTTTACAGAAGGAATAGAGCGTTCAGGAATAGTAGGATGAAAAAACATCCCCCGAAAGCATTGTTTGCGCTTTCGGGGGATGTTTTTGCTCCATCGGTTAATTCTTGAATATTTTATTCGTCAGAACAAGCAGGAAATTAAAGACTTAGCTGATGGAGAAATATTATGCGGTATCATCACCACTGCTCATAGTATTCCTCATAAACCACAGGCTTATCGTGGTCAAGACCTGATACTGTGAATGTAACGGATATAATCATCCAGTTGTCAAAGCTTGACTTGTCAGCGATAACAGCGGAATAGCTTCCGTCATAAAGTGCAGATTTACTGCCGTTCTCATAGAGAGCGCCATCCATTACCTTTGCATCGGCAGGGAGGTTATCGTCTGATACCCACTCATTGTAGATATTAGCACGGATATTTCCGCTTTCCTTGTTTGTGTAATTCTTCTTTTTGAGTTCTATTGGGTTTCCGTTGACAGTAATGCTGTCGATAGTTATAACCGCATCAGGGCAAACGCTTGCGCCGTCCTTTATCATAACAGCAGCAAGTCCCACACTGTCAGGAGTAAAAGGTTCAGCAGCATCCTGATTCATTGCGTAGCGGAAGCCGTCTGTATCTGCTGTAAGGCTGACGGTATACTGTCCGTTGCCATCGATAGTTTCGATACCTGCATTGTAGCTGAGAGGGTCTGAGCTATCACCCCAGTACTGTATCCACCAGTCATTGCAGTTAAGGGCAAGGAAAGCGTCGCCGGAGCCTGCTTCTACTGCATTATCGAATACAGGAGCGTTCTCATCCTTTGTAGTCGGCTGCCCGGAAGCGTTTGTGTCCTCCTCAGCAATGATGTCTATCTTATTGCCTTCTATTTTAACGTGTGGATTCTCTGTAGTAGTCTCTACAGCAGCGGAAGTAGTCTCTGCTGTACTTTCAGATTTTGACTTTTTGTTTTTTTTATCTCCGCATGAAGCAAGGCTGCTGCATATCATGGCAGAGACTGTGATACAAGCGATAGTTTTTATTATATTCAATTGAAATATCTCCCCTCGGTCATCTGTTTTGGGCAAACCATACCCTTATAATCATACACAATTTTGTCATAAAGTTCAAGATACTTTATGAACAAAGATTAATACGGCTGAAAATTTCTAATTGTACAGATTTGCCTACAAAGCGCTGGTTGCGCCTAAAAACAGCCATTTGCAACTGCTGTGCGACAAATTGTAAAGTCCGGTTGCTTGCATATCAAGGGGGAATGTGGTAGAATAAAAGCATCGAAATACACAAGGAGGAACAATATATGATATTGGCAGATAAGATCATTGAACTCAGAAAACGATCAGGAATGTCACAGGAGGAGCTTGCTGAAAAATTAGGTGTCAGCCGCCAGTCTGTATCAAAATGGGAGGGAGCATTATCTACTCCTGATATTAACAGGATATTACAGCTCTCGCAGATATTCGGTGTGAGCACTGACTGCTTACTTAAAGATGATGCAGAGATTTGTGATACTGCATCGGAAAAGAGCATATCGTACGATACAGATACATCTCTCCGCAGAGTGTCTATGGAGGAGGCAAATTCATTCCTCATAACAAATGATAAAAGATCAAGGCTCACAGCCGCAGGAGTACTGCTCTGCATTCTCTCGGTCACGCCATTGATACTGCTTGAGGGAGTTAAAAACGATGTATTCGGGATAGTTCTCATGTTCTTAATGATAGCAGGTGCTGTTGCAATGTTTGTCATATCGGGGCATCTCATCTCGCCCTATAGTTATCTCGACAAGGAGAATATAGACACCGAATATGGTGTTTCAGGAATGGTGAAAGAGAAGCTTGAAAAGCATCGTCTCTGCTATATACGGGACATAGTTATAGGCATCGTTCTTTTCATTCTGTGCTTTTTGCCGTGTATAGTTCTTGACGAATTAAGTGATAGACCTATCTCTGATGCAGTAGGAGTATGTATGATGTTTGCAATGGTAGCGGCAGGAGTATACCTTATAGTTCATGCAAGTATACTGCAAGGCGGATATCAGCGTCTTCTTGAGGAAGGCGGCTACAGCCGTGAACATAAGTCTGTATCAAAGGAGAAAAGTCCTGTTATGGCGATATACTGGTCATTGGCAGCTGCTTTTTATTTAGGTTACAGTTTTCTCACAAATGACTGGGGCAGAAGCTGGATAGTATGGCCGGTTGCAGGTATCCTGAGCATTGCAGTAAAGCAGGTATCCGATCTGCTGAAACGCTGAGTATACAAACAGCACCGCACGATAATTGCCTTATGGCTCGTGCGGTGCTGTTTATTTTAATGCATTTTCGTTTTATAGATCATCCATATTAGTTCGATAAAGCCTACGCCTATGAAGCTGAGCATAGTTTTCATGCCGGGCTTTTTTACCTTGAATCTTGTGACGAAAGCGATAGCTATGATTATCATAGCGCCGCCGTAAACATTAGGGAACCATTCTGCGCCTATATCCTTATGGAAGCTGTAAATAAGCGGAAATATAAGCGCTACGCTTGTTACGGGGAGACCCTCATATACCTTTCGGTTTTCGGTGGTTTTCCTCTGTCTGTCCTCCTCAGCTACGTTGAAGTAAGCCAGCCTTATAACAGCACACAGGGGAAAGAGTATAAGCACAGGAAGGTCACACCAACTCCTCATACCTATGGAATAGCCTATAACAGCAGGCAATATACCGAAACAGACAGCGTCGCAGAGTGAGTCTATCTGAATACCGAATTTCTTTTCGTTTTCAGTGCGGTCTTTTTTTGTTCTTGCTATCTTGCCGTCGAACATATCGCATAAGCCTGATATCATAAGACACATTATAGCATAAGCAGGCTGAGGCGGATTCCCGTTGAATCCTGCGGCAAGGAACATACCTATCACCGAAGAAATAAGACTAACATATGTAAGAATAACTGTGTAGTTATAGTAACCTATCATCTAATTGATCCTCTTCATCTATTTTATTCCTTTATTATAGCATAAAAACCTTGCAGTTTCAAGTATTAAATACAAATTTACTGTGATTTATTTGTCTTTCTTTTCCTTGTACTTTTTGCAGCAGGCTTTTTGGCTGAGGATGAAGTTCTTTTGGCGGATGGAGTCTTCTTTTTGACAGTGCCGCTTTCACGGTTTTTCTTCATTTGTTCCTGACGATTCTTTTTTACCTCCAGCTTGCTGTAGGCTTCATCGTAGAAATATTCCTGAGATGAGATAAGCGGTCTGTGCTCTCTGCGGCGGTCATGGATGTAAGTGCCGTCACTTAGCATAACTCTTGCCTTAACGTTGTCTTTCATTAAGATGCGGAACATCTCACGTATACGCTTTCTTAGCTTTTCATCCTCTATGGGGGCAGCAACCTCCACACGGCGGATGGTATTTCTGCTCATGAAATCAGCAGAGCCGATGTATATCTTCTGTTCAGGTCCGTCTGCACCAAATATGAATATTCGGCTGTGTTCGAGGTAGCGTCCTACGATGCTGCGGACGATTATATTTTCAGTGAAGCCTTGTACACCTGCAATAAGGCAGCACAGACCACGTACTACAAGGTCTATCTTTACGCCTGCCTGAGAGGCCTCCACCAGCTTTTCGATTATCGCCATATCGTTCAGTGAGTTTACCTTAGCACCGATATAGCCTCTGCCGCCATTTTTGGCTTTCTCTATCTGCTCATCCATCATAGCAAGTATCTGCGGTCTGAGCGCAAGGGGGGCAACAAGAAGCTTTCTTGGCCTTTCGACAAATGTTCCGTTGAGAAGACCGTTGAAAACATCCTCGGCATCTGCGGCGATATCACGGTCAGCCGTAAGAAGCATAAGGTCAGTATAGAGTGCAGAGGTCTTTTCGTTGTAGTTGCCTGTGCCTATCTGAGTAAGATAGTCGTAACCGCCGCCCTGAGCTTTGCGTGTGATGAGAAGCAGTTTTGAGTGAGCCTTGTAGTCCTTGGGACCGTATATCACCTTTACGCCTGCTTTCTGAAGCTGTTTTGACCATTCGATATTGTTTGCCTCATCGAAACGAGCCCTCAGCTCTATCATTACCAGAACATCCTTGCCCTGTTCAGCGGCAGTACAAAGAGCGTCCACTACCTTGCTGTTGCGTGCAAGACGGTATATAGTTATCTTTATTGAGGTAACTTTCGGATCATTTGCACATTCCTGAAGCAGTCTGATAAATGAAAGGTTTATGCTCTCAAAGGGAAAACTGAGCAGAATATCCTTCTGCTTTACCTGAGCGAACACAGATTTTGAATCTGAAAGCACGGCAGGCTTTCTCGGAGAGCGTGGTATATAGCGGAGTTTCGGGTCACTGTCATAATCCTGCAAAGTATACAGGAAAGAAAGGTCCAGCGGTATCCTTGAAGTGAACACCCGCACATTTTTGATTTTCAGCTTGCGGCAGAGATAATCGAGAGATTCACGGCTGAACACATCAGATATCTCCAGACGTACTGCGGCAAGCTGTTTGCGCTTATCTACCAGTTCCTCCATTCGGTCACGGAATTCTGCACCCCGACCTGAAGCCATGATATAGGCGTTTCTCGTGACACGTATCAGTGCTCTGTCCAGTACCTTATAATTCTTGAACATAAGGTGTGCGAAATGGAGGACAACTTCCTCCTCCAGTATGAACCTTTTGCCGCCCTTGTCAAGCTGTATGATACGTTCGCTCTGTTCGTGGCTGACAGGGACTATACCTATAGCAGTCTTTTTTGAGCTGAGCTGAACTACTGCGTATATCTCCTTATTTTTCAGAAAAGGGAAAGGCAGGTCATCGTTTACTACGATACCGGATATAAAAGGCTTTATCTCACGTTTGAAGTAAAGTTCAAGGAAGGTAAGTTCATCCTTAGTAGCGGTGTCGAAGGTAACGTGCTCGAAGCCGTAAGGAGCGAGTTCCTTCATCGTCTTATTGTAAGCCTCCTCAACAGATGGCTGAAGGCGGCGCACAGCTGTAAAGACAGCATCAAGCTGCTGTGATGGCGTCATACCTGTTTTGCCGTCTTTCTGAGTATTATCTGTCTTTTCACGGTCTGTGAGTGCGCCCACTCTCACCATGAAGAATTCGTCGAGATTGCTTTGGTAAATAGCTGAAAATGAAAGTCTTTCCAGCAGTGGGGTATCGGGATCGACAGCTTCTTCAAGAACTCTTTTGTTGAACTTGATCCACGAAAGCTCTCTGTTTTCAAGATATTCCATATAAAACTCCTTTTAGTGCGAATGATTCAATATTTAAACTGTCCGTGACCGATAAATTCACATATAAGCGAATCCGGTGTGATATCCTCTTTTTTTATCGGGATAAGCTTCTCCATGACTGCTATTGTATCAGCAAGCTCAGGGGCGTCATCAAGTTCACGAAGTTTATCGAGTATATCATCCTTATAAGCGCTTAGCTCATATGCCATAAAGGTATCGACATCATAGTCTGCACGGTGCTTGAAAGGCATTATGTATTTGTTTTCGCCTGCTTCAACACTTTGGAACATATTAAGTGTTTCACGTGGAGTGCGCTTGCGGAAATTGCTGTCACGTATCATACGGCGCATAAGTCTTACCATAGAAGGGTGGAGGACTATACCATCACATACGACTCTTGTACGTACGCTGACGTATATTTTGCATATGCTCTCATCGGGAACTGTAATAACTTCGGGATTGAGAGCGTGTATACCCTCAAAAATGACCAGCTCGCCCTTGTTTCGTCTGATCTTTCTGCCTGACCATTCACGTGACGAGGTCTTGAAGTTATACTTTGGTATCTCTATCTCCTCGCAGTTTCCGATAGCAGATATCTGCTGATTTAGGAGTATATTATCCACACGTGCCGGAGATTCAAGATCGATTTTTCCGAGAGCTGCCAATTCCTTTTCTTCTTCCGAGAGGGAGCAGAAGTAATTATCCATAGATATTGTATGGGTTTCATGACCACGCTCATCAAGCAGCTTTTCTATCATCATTGCAGTTGTGGTCTTACCTGAGCCTGAGGGACCTGCAAGGAGTATAACGGGCTTCTGCTGGCAGTTTTTCTCTATATTATCCACTATTGAATTGAGCTTGTATAGATAGTCTGCGTTGGTGTTTTTTACGTAATTGAGAGGACTTTCTTCTATACCCTGGTTGATCCTTGTTATTTCGATATTCATCACGATTCTCCTGTTATTCTGATATTGTTGGCAAATCAATGCCGTAAAAATGCTTCATCTATATATTTGTAAACGAGTTATAATATATCATTATATCACATTTTAATATAAAATTCAATCCTTAATTTTTATATGTTATGCACAATAAAAAGAAGAACATGAGGGATGCCCTGACTTAATAAGCTTATTCATTGAAAAATCAAAAAGCCGCCTTGCAGGGCGGCTTAGTTTCATTTTCTTCTTGTACCGTTTTTTCTGTCAGTGCTTCTTTTAAGGTCACACATACGCTCCTCGCTTGCCTGTTTGAAGTGCGACATCATGTCTTCAAAGGTCATTTCCGAAGGCGGTGTCTGCTTCTTAGGCTCCCAGATATTAGGCTTCGGGCGGTTTTCTCTGCGTTCGCCTCCGCCTCTGCGCTGCTTCTGCTGAGGTGCCTGATCCCCATTTTCAGCTGCTTTTTTGATAGAAAGGCTTACCTTTCCCGCTTCGTTGATACCTATGACCTTGACCTTGACCTCCTGATTTTCAGTGAGGTGGTCACGTATTTCGTTTACATAGGTATTGGCTATCTCGGAAATATGCACCATACCGCTGCCGCCGCCTTCAATATCAACGAAAGCACCGTACTGTGTTATCCCCTTGACCTTGCCGTTGTAGATCTTACCAATTTCCAGTTGCTGCATAAATTATATAAACTCCTTTTTAAAGGCCTGCGGTGCAAGCCTGATTAGTCTCTTGTAGTGTCGTAAAATCTGCGTTCATCGGGATAAGCGTATCCTCTTTCCTCGAGAGCGACCTTTTCCATATAGGCTTCTTTATCCTCGCTGTCGAGAACACGCTGAAGCTCGGCGTTTTCGGCCTCATAATCATCTATTTTATTCTGAATAGCAGTGATCTGAGCCTCTTTTTCACGGCAGTCTTTTTCGGTAGTGATGAGAAGTACGGCACAGCCGATTATAACGGCGATCGCTGCAAGCCTGACGAGACCTCTGTTGAACAGGCCTTTTCTTTTACGTGGCTTTCTTTTTTTTGACAACGTTTTTCACGTTCTTTCTCTTTTTATTTTCTGTTTTATTATACAACAAGTTATGGGCATTTGGCAATAGTATTTCTACTTTTTTAATAGAGTTTACAATATTTTTGGAATTTCCCACAAATTTGAACCGTGCTTTTCTACGTATAAATACACAGCATTTTTTCCCGGGGAGAAGAATGAACGAAACAGCCTTTCTGACTGCGCTTGCGGTCTTTTTTACAACTGATGAGACGATCCTGCCGGGAAGTGCTATATACAGCAAAACGCCGAGCATACTGCCTATGACGAAATAACCTCTGAGCTGACCGTGTGAACATACAGATGCAAAGGCTGTAAGGGATGTTCCCCACACTGCGAGAAAGATCACATCCTCCGCAGCTGTGAGGAATGTGTTATGACGGAATAGCGTTCTGATAGTGCGGAATACCTCATAAAAAGCGCCCAAAGCTGTTCCGAGGGCGCAGGATAGGAGAAAGAGCCATACCTCCTCGTTTACTGAGAAGAATGTTTCGGGGACTTTCATCTGAAAAGCCTGCCTAAAGCTGAGATAGGGCCTTTTTTATCCTTATCGCCGTAAACTATCGCCCATATATCTCCTGTTATGGTCATATCGCCTGTTTCAACGC
>JAFOMV010000094.1 GCA_017418765.1 Ruminococcus sp.
AGTGTCCCTCATTCGAGCAGGTGCGTGACAGCAAGCCCGAATATGCCAAGGCTGTAAAGATACAGTATGACTGGCAGGACGAGGTCTACGGCAAGATAATAATCCAGCGTCACGGCAAGTATATGCTGGTGCAGAATCCTCCTGCATACAGCCTGACTACGGAGGAACTTGACTATGTGTACTCTCTGCCTTACACAAGGCAGTATCACCCGTCATATGAGGCGCTGGGAGGAGTTCCCGGCATCGAGGAAGTACGCTTCTCCATCACTCACAACCGTGGCTGTTTCGGCTACTGCAACTTCTGCTCCATCGCCCTCCATCAGGGAAGACGTGTTACCTGCCGAAGTGAGGCGTCCGTCCTCTCTGAGGCTGAGAGGATTACAAAAATGCCTGATTTCAAGGGCTATATTCACGATGTGGGAGGTCCAACTGCTGATTTCCGCCATCCCTCATGCGACAAACAGCTGAGCAAGGGACTGTGCATGGGCAAGAAATGTCTCGCACCAAAGCCATGTCCTGCGCTTAAAGTTGACCACACCGAGTATCTTGCCATGCTGAGGAAACTCCGCAAGATAAAGGGCGTGAAGCGTGTATTCATCCGTTCGGGCATACGCTATGACTACCTTATCGAGGACAAGGATGACGAGTTCATGAAGGAGCTGATAATGCACCACGTAAGCGGACAGCTGAAAGTCGCTCCCGAGCATTGCTCTGCGGTAGTACTTGACAAAATGGGAAAACCCCACATTGAAGCATACAAGCGCTTTCAGAAGCGATTCTACGAGATAACAAAGGGAATGGGCAAGGAGCAGTATCTGGTTCCGTATCTTATGTCCTCACACCCCGGAAGTACGCTTAATGAAGCCATTGATCTTGCACTGTTCCTCCGTGACAACAAAATACGTCCCGAGCAGGTGCAGGACTTCTATCCCACACCGGGAACTATTTCTACAGCTATGTTCTACACCGAGCTTGACCCGTACACGATGGAAAAGGTCTACGTTCCGAAAACTCCCAAAGAAAAGGCTATGCAGAGGGCACTGCTCCAGTATTTCCGTCCGCAGAACAGGGAGATAGTCCTTGAAGCGCTGAAGAAAGCAGGCCGACGTGACCTTATCGGTTCATCGCCGAACTGTCTTGTGCAGGATGACAGAAAGCCTGCACCGAATCAGAAAAACAAACACGTGAGAAATGACAGGGATCGTGTAAAGAATAAAGCTAATGTGCATCAGCGCGGCAGAAACGTCACTCAGAAGAAAAAGACCGTTGGCGGAAGAAAGGGATAAATTATGACTGATGTAATTATCATTGGCGGCGGAGCGGCAGGCTGTTTTGCGGCAGTCTGGGCGGCTCGCTACGGAAAGAGCGTTATCGTCTTCGAGAAAAACGAAAAGCTGGGACGCAAGCTTCGTATCACGGGAAAGGGACGCTGTAACGTTACCAATAACAGCTCCACCGACGAGCATATGAAGAATATCCCTGTAAATCCACGTTTTCTCTATAGCTCTTTCTCCAACTTCGACGCAGACAGCACTATGGGATTTTTCGAGGGTCTGGGAGTTCCTCTCAAGACCGAAAGGGGAAACCGTGTTTTCCCTGTAAGTGACAACGCCAATGACATAGCTGACGCTCTTGCCCGTGAGATGAAGAATCTGGGAGTGCAGGTCATACACAGCCGTGTCACGAAGCTTATCACCGAAAACGGTACTGTCAAGGGAGTCAAAGCAGGCGGACAGGAATATCCCTGTTCATCTGTCATAATAGCCTGCGGCGGAAAATCCTATCCAAATACAGGCTCAACAGGCGACGGTTATACGCTTGCCGAGTCCGTCGGACATACTGTGACCGAGCTGAAACCAAGCCTTGTGCCGCTGACTTCTCACGACAGATACTGCACGGAGATGATGGGACTTTCTCTCCGTAATGTCATATTGAAGCTTATGGACGGTGAAAAGGCTATATACAGCGAAATGGGAGAAATGCTGTTCACTCATTTCGGAGTAAGCGGGCCGCTTGTGCTCAGTGCAAGTTCACACATACGTGATATGCAGCCAAACAGGTACAAGCTTCTCATCGACCTGAAGCCTGCCCTGACCGCAGAGCAGCTTGATGCAAGGATACAGCGTGACTTTGCGGAGAATCTCAATCGTGACTTCTCCAACGGCATAAGAGCGCTGCTGCCTGCCAAGCTGATACCCGTTGCGGTGAAGCTGTCGGGGATATCTCCGCAGCAGAAAGTCAACGGCATCACAAAGGAGCAGAGGCATAAATTCGGGGAGCTTCTCAGGGCTTTCCCTGTGAGGATATCGGGATTCCGCCCCATTGATGAGGCGATAATCACCAGCGGAGGAGTGTCCACAAAGGAGATAGACCCGAAAACAATGGAATCAAAGCTTTGCAGCGGACTTTTCTTCGCTGGC
>JAFOMV010000095.1 GCA_017418765.1 Ruminococcus sp.
AAGAACAGATAACGCAAACATAATTGCAAGTATGATAACTGATATCCTGTTTTGTTTTTTCTGCATAGTGATCACTCCTTTGTACTCTGATAATAATTCAGGCTGCTGAATTAATAAGCTTAGTAAAAATGTTTTTTGAGTTCTATACAAATTATACCACTTATAGTTTGATTTGTCAATAGTATCCAACGTTCAGTTTTGTTTTTTGTCATATTGTATAATTTTGCAGTATAATTACATTTTGTCATTCTTACCCTATGTTATAACTCATTATAACTCTGATACTGCTGTATGTCAATAATTTCAACACAAATTTGTAGACAGCATCAATTACATAAGGTATATTTTGTAGCTTTTCACAATTATAACGCCCGAACTTATTTACAGCAAGTATAATCAAATCCTGCATTTACATTCCGAACAATCACATTCTCTAAGACAATACCGCACGAAGATTGTGCCGGAAATGCGCCGACAGTTTTTTTGCAAGATTGTATAGAAATCCCGAAGGCATACCGGTCTGTCTGTCAGTCCTTATGTCAGCTATTCTGACACGTCCCTCTCACTGATGCAGACCACATATGTCATCCCTGTACAAGACGATGGAAACATGTACATCAAGGACACTTCCTGCGCTCGCCACAGATTCATTACAATGACATCAAGTCGGCTTTGTGCGGTGCTGCCTTATTAACGCTTTACATATTTCACAAGCACAGAGCTTAATTTTTGTAGTATTTTTCTGAATTTTTTTGTTGCACAGCAAGTTAAATTATGATATAATCATAATATCATTCCACATAAATTACGAGGTGAAAGCATGAAAATATTACTCATCGGCGGTACAGGAACCATCAGCATGGCTATTACAAGACTGCTCGCACAGCAGGGTCACGAGCTTTATCTGCTGAATCGAGGAGGACGTACCGCTGAACTTCCCGACGGAGTAAATGTCATTAAAGGAGATATAAGCGACGAAAAGGATATCTCTGCCAGACTGAAAGGTATGACTTTCGACTGTGTCGGCGAGTTCATCGGATTTGTGCCTGAACAAGTCGAGAGGGACTACAGACTGTTCAAGGATATCACAAAGCAGTATATCTACATCAGCTCGGCTTCTGCTTATCAGAAACCGCTTGCTGACTACAGGATAACAGAGAGCACTCCCCTGTCAAATCCACACTGGCAGTATTCAAGAGACAAAATTGCCTGCGAGGAGTATCTCATGAGGATGTACCGTGAAAACGGCTTCCCCGTTACTATAGTCCGCCCCAGCCATACCTACGATGAAAGATCGGTACCGTTAGGTGTTCACGGAGACAAGGGCAGCTGGCAGGTCATCAAACGTATCATGGAAGGCAAAAAGGTCATCATTCACGGCGACGGCACTTCGCTCTGGACCATTACCCATAATACCGACTTTGCAAAGGCTTACTGCGGCCTTATCGGAAATATACACGCTATCGGACAGGCATTCCATATAACCTCCGACGAAAGTGTTACATGGGATCAGATATACAGCATTATAGCCGATACTCTTGGTGTTCCTCTGAAAGCCTGCCATATACCGTCAGATTTTCTCAATGCCGTAGGTCCCTACGATTTTGAGGGTACTCTCATCGGTGACAAGGCAAATACTGTAGTTTTCGATAATACAAAGATAAAACGTGCAGTTCCCGGTTTCACAGCAACTGTCCGTGCAGATCAGGGTATAAGGAATACTATAGAATACGTTCTCGCCCACCCTGAATCACAGACCGATGATGAGGATTTTGACAAGTGGTGTGATAAAGTCATAGCAGCTTATGAAAACTCAATAGAGCTCATTAAAGAAACATTGCAGAAATAAAGGCATAACGCCTTGAAAAGGAGAGAAATACTATATGGATAATTTTCAGTTTTACAGCCCTACCGAATTTATTTTCGGCAAGGAAACAGAATCTCAGGCAGGAGAAATGGTAAAGAAATACGGCGGCACAAAGGTCCTTCTCCACTACGGTTCTAAATCAGCAGAAAAATCAGGACTGCTTTCACGTGTAAAGGATGTTCTTGCAGAAAGCGGTATCCAGTATGTAGAACTCGGCGGAGTAAAGCCAAATCCAAGAGACACCCTTATCTACAGAGGTATAGACATATGCCGTAAAGAAGGCGTGGATTTCATCCTCTCAGTCGGAGGCGGCTCATGCATCGATTCCTCCAAGGCCATTGCTCTCGGAGTACCGTATGACGGTGATTTCTGGGACTTCTACGGCACAGGCAAAAATGTTGAAAAAGCACTTCCCATCGGAACTATACTCACCATTGCCGCCGCCGGAAGCGAGGGATCGGGAGCATCAGTTGTTACAAAGGAAGACGGCTGGCTCAAGCGTGATGTCAGCTCAGACCTGCTTCGCCCACGTTTCTCAATACTCAACCCTGAGCTTACTTGCTCACTGCCGCCTTATCAGACAGCCTGCGGTGCCGCTGATATCATGGCACACGTTTTTGAAAGATATTTCACCAATACAAAAGAAGTAGAAATAACCGACCGTCTGTGTGAGGCTGTACTCATGACTATGATAAAGGAAACTCCACGTGTCATAGCTGACCCCGGCAACTATGAAGCACGTGCCAATATCATGTGGGCAGGCACAGTCGCTCATAACGATATCGTAGGTGTCGGCAGAAGTCAGGACTGGAACAGCCATGCTATAGAGCATGAGATATCAGCTCTATATGACGTTGCTCACGGCGCAGGACTTGCTGTTATAATGCCTGCGTGGATGGAGTTCGTATACAAACACGATATCATGCGTTTTGCACAGGCGGCTGTCCGTATCTGGGGCTGTGAGATGAACTTCATCAACCCTGAGCTGACCGCCCTTGAGGGTATACAGTGCTTCAGAAGCTTCCTGAGTTATATAGGTCTTCCAATCAATTTTGAAGAACTTGGCGCAAGAGAAGAAGACATCCCTAAGCTTGTCGATAAGATGGGCATAGGAAACGGACGTACAGGCGGTTTCGTTCAGCTTTCTTCAAACGATATAATCGAAATATACCGCATTGCAGCTCACGCTACCCTTTAAACCGCTACAAACAAAAATGCTCTTATAGGCGTTTCATATGTATTATCGGGACGATGCTTTCTGAAAAGCCCGCCTCGATCCACATATGTATCAACGGCTATAAGAGCATTGTTTTTGATATCAACTAAAATCTGAAACCTATGCTTGACATGATCAGAACTGCTCTGCGTCTGAACTTCAATATCTGAATTTTTTCCTGATATCTGTTTTATCAAGTGCAGCTGCTGTTATTATGAAAAGCAGCGAACTCGCAAGCACCTGTATGCAATAGGACGGTATCTGCTGTAAAGCAGCCAGTATCGCCGCCAGCGAAAAGCCCTTTGTCATAACTGTACCTTCATACAGTGCATATCCTGTTATGCATACTATCAGTGAGGGTACGATACCGCACATATTACGCAGAGTCAGTATCTTTTCAGTTTTCCTTGTGAAGAATAGGGCTGTTACTGCCTTTATAACAATAGTCGCAGGTATCCATACAGCATAACCTGAAAGGCCGTCAGCAAGGGCTCCGCCTATCGCACCTGCTGCTGCCGCATATGGTGCAGGCAGGATACATGCGGCAATGTATATGATGCCATCGCCTGCATGAGTATAGCCTGCTCCTGACGGGATATGGAGATAGGCTGTGAATACATAAACAAGCGAAGCAAACAGACCTGTCACTACTAAAAGTCTGACTTTTTCTGACGAAGAATATGTCGTTCTAACCTTTGGCATAAGAAAAGCCTCCTTAAACGCTACTAAATCCATATGTATTAAGGATTTAGTTTATTATAGCATTTTATGAGGCTTTTTTCAAGTATTTATTACGCCAAATATAATCGACTGTCAGGATAGCTTTTTATGCAAAGCCCATATGGTATATGGATACTTTACAAAGTAATCTTCCGATCTGCAAAGATCGATCATCACTTCTTGACTGCACAAAAGTATACCATAGAACCTTTTATATGAAAGTCCTGTATATCGTATATCTCGCCGAATGTAGTCTGTACGGAAAGGCGGTTGAAATAGGGCGGTGTGAACCATCCTTTTTTTGCCAGAAACTTATTTACCAAAAAGTCAGTACGCTTAGATTGTCCCTCTATATAAAAGCAGGATATGAGCTTTCCTCCTTTTTTTAGCACTCGCAGTATCTCCAGGATGGCACGGTTCTTATTTTTGAAAACATGCATACCGTTCATGGATAACACTATATCAAAGGTACTATCCTCATACGGCAAAGACTCAACATTGCCCTCAAGCAGGGTAACATTTGAAACGCCATCCGCTTCAAATCTTTTCTTCGCATGACTTAACATATCTGAGCTGTAGTCAATACAAGTAATATCAGCATTTTTAAGCAGGGAATACTTTTCATGAGTAAAAACGGCAGTACCAGCAGGCACATCAAGAAGCTTTCCTGAAAAGTCATCAGGTATATATCTCAGTAATTCAGAAGCTATCTCATTATCATCTGCACCGCCCAATAAGAGGTCGATATACAGTTTGCTCCACCACTTATCCTTTGTAAGGACATCGTCATATATATCCTTTGAACTTTTGTAAGCATCCTTTATTTTATCGCTCATTATCATACCACCCTTTAGCCTGTAAGATATTACTACCATATTTATTATACCATATAATCAGAAAAAGTCAAGGATTTCAGACCCGATGCAATCCGTGCTGACTTAAATAAAGTACGACGAAAGCAGCCATAACAGGAAACACCCTTATACCATATACATACACCATTGATGCTGAAACTGCGATGAGCGATATCCTGATGAACGTCAGAACTGCATTTATAGTTTTTTCGTGGATATTTCCAAGAATAAGAGTATCTATTGCAGCTCCTCCGTCAAGCCGGCTGTAAGGAAGAAGATTGTAAAGTCCTGCACTTAAACTCAGCACAGCAGTATCGTGAAAACTGTTCCTCAGCAAAAAGAAAAGCAGTATATTCACCGCAGGTCCGGAAAGAAGCACTATAACATTTTTCCAGTCTGAATCTGCCGCATTTTTGCTTGTTATTATGTTTATACCATATCCGCTAAGCCGTATCTCTTTTATTCTTATCCCGAAAAGCGAGATCATTATAAGATGTCCTGATTCATGAAGCAGACATACCATTATTATCCCCCATACCTCACAGCTTTCACGCAGCAGAAAAAGCAGCGACATAAAAAGGAAAAATGAGAAATCAGCCCGAACCTTTGGTATATCAGTGCTTTTGAATATATGTGATGATAATATCAATTGGATTCTCTATGGTAAAAGATGTATCTGAAGTGTACTTTTTCAGTTCTGAAAAAACACCGTCGGCTGTCTGCGGAACAAAAAATTCAAGAATAAGGAACAACAGCACGGCTATGATGCACACCAATGTTTGTACGGATATCATGTCATCATGGCGCCTGCTTTTGTTTCCCTCATATTCAGTCAACAGCACTTCTCCGCTGTTTTCTTCTTCCTCATCGTATATGACTGTTTCGGTTATTTCTTCCATTGTTGTCTCCTTCCCTGACTGACAAACATATGTCATCTTCTGAAGCTGTCTATCGGATAAGCTGTAATAAATCATATGCCGTGCTCGGGAAGTATATTCATCATAAGAAAAGCCCTGTACAACAGCTGCTGCACAGGGCTTGAAGCATCACTTTACAGCAATGCCTGTCATTTCTTATAACCGTTAGGATTGTTTTTCTGCCAGTTCCATGTATCACGGCACATATCAGCCAGTGTTTTCTCAGTTTTCCAGCCGAGGACCTTTAAAGCCTTATCCGCATTTGCATAGCTCTCAGGAAGATCGCCGGGACGTCTTTCGCCATAAACATGGTTTACCTTCATATTGTTTACTTTCTCAAATGTTTCAACGATCTCAGTTACGCTGTACGGAGTACCTGTACCAAGATTGAATATCTCAACGCCCTTTGCACCGAATACATAGTCTATAGCCTTGACATGACCCTTTGCGAGATCAGTTACGTGGATGTAATCACGGCGGCATGTACCATCGGGAGTATCATAGTCCTTACCGAAAATAGTCAGCTTTTCACGGCGTCCTACCGCTACCTGAGCAACGTAAGGCATAAGATTGTTCGGTATTCCCTGTGGGTCTTCGCCTATCCTGCCTGAACTATGAGCACCTATCGGATTGAAGTAACGGAGAAGCACTACCGAAAGTTCCTTGTCAGCATTTGCTGCGTCTTCCAGTATCTGCTCCATCATGACCTTAGTCCAGCCATATGGATTAGTGCAGGTGCCTCTTTTCATTTCTTCTGTGTAAGGAACAGGATTTTCCTCACCATATACTGTAGCGCTTGATGAGAATATGATATTCTTAACGCCGAATTTTTCCATACATTCCAGAAGTGTGAGGGTAGTATCGATATTATTTCTGTAATAAGCGATAGGCATTGCAACAGATTCTCCCACAGCTTTAAGGCCTGCAAAATGGATAACTGCATCTATCTTGTTTTCGCTGAAGATAGCTTCGACCTTTTCCTTATCCTTGATATCCACTTCATATGCTTTTACAGACTTGCCCGTTATCTCCTCAACTCTTTTTACTACCTCAGGGCAGCTGTTAGAGTAATTATCAGCTATAATCACATCATAGCCTGATCCGATAAGTTCTACAGCGGTATGAGAGCCGATATAGCCTGCACCGCCTGCAAGTAAAATTGTGCTCATAGTTTTAACTCCTTTAATTTATGTATTTATTTTAAGACTGATTCATGCATTGTAAAATGCTTGGGTATGCCATTTTCCGTAATGAGGTCAATGTCGCCCTGAATAAGAGGAAGAAAGTATTTAAGGGCAAAATCACGGATATTGTTGCCTGCTGAGCTGATATATTTTTTAGGCAGCTTTTTTTCGTTGTTTGCTATCTCATGTGCATCAGCAGTCTCTATGACAATAGTGTACGGCATATCCTCTATACGGCGGAATACCATTACTTTACCTGTTTTGCCTTCAAGAGCACAGCGCACTCCTGCCGCACCTATCGCCTCAGCTTCGTCAATATCAGTCTTTGAACCAAGATGAGAAGAACATCTCTGCATAACATTGAGTTCTATTGAACGAACCTTGCAGCCTATTTCCGAGCGGACTGCATTTTCGAGATATTTGCCTATGCCTGAAAGATACTTATGGCCGAAATTATCGACAAGACCTGACTGTACACCTTCAGGAACTTCTATGCCCTCGGATACAGCAACAATAACTGCCTTGTGCTTTGACATTTCCTGTCTTACATCTGCAAAGAAGCTCTCCAACGAGAATTCAGCTTCAGGAACATACACAAGATGCGGAGCAGTCTCTCCCATAGCATGGAGCACCGCACTTGAAGCTGTGAGCCAGCCTGCATGACGTCCCATTATCTCAACTATGGTTACAGACGGCTTGCTGTAAACTATGCTGTCACGTGTTATCTCATGCATAGTTGTAGCTACATATTTTGCAGCCGATCCAAAACCGGGAGTATGATCGGTTATACACAGGTCATTGTCGATAGTCTTAGGTATGCCTATGACCTTGATATCAACACCTGTTTCCGCAAAATATTCTGAAAGCTTATTTACGGTATCCATTGAGTCATTTCCGCCGATATAAAGAAACGCACCGATATTCCGCTGTTTCAGAGTTTCGGTTATCTTCTTGTATACATCTTCATCATCACGCCAGTCAGGCAGCTTATATCTGCATGACCCAAGAACGGTTGAAGGTGTCTGCTTCAGCAGTTCCATATCATTGTTTGTAAGTATCATTGATTTCAAATCAACGAGATGGTTATCGATGATACCTTCTATGCCGTTGACAGAGCCGAATATAGCATCTATCTCAGCAACTTTAAGTGATTCTTTAAATACGCCTACAAGAGAAGCGTTGATCGCACAGGTAGGGCCTCCTGACTGTGCTACAGCAATATTTATCATATTCTTGTATCCCTTTCGTCTTTCCTTCAAAGGCAAGGATTAATATATGTCGTTTCGGAATCACCGCACAAAGACGCTCTGCCGCCGCAGCTGCTCATTTTACAGCTGATAGTTATCAGCAGCTATACACAGCACATCCGTTGTCTTTACATTTATGTGCTCTCCGAACGGTGATATTTTTAGTATAGCAGATATGCTCACAGATGTCAAGGGAAAGCATGAATACAGTCACGGCAGCAGTGCTTCTGTGTATTGCCTTAAAAGCAACTTGACATACCTCATGCAACTATATTATAATAAACATAGATATTTTCACAGGAGGTGTAAAATGGCAGATATAAAAAGGATATGCCTCGGAAAAGCGCATTGTGCGGCAGATCTGGGCGACGGAAGCGAAAGAGGAGAATACGTCTCTCAGGATTACATCCTCAGCAGACTTGGCAGGCCTATGCGTGCTATAAGCCTTATGTACTGCTACTATCCGCTTGATAAGGAATGGCCTGCCCGTATCTCGGAACTTATGGGCAGAGATGGCAGGAACTCGGTATGGGATTATCCTTACGATGACTATTTCCCATACACAGGCGGCATCGGCGGTGACCGAAACAGTGCTGTCTTTCAGCAGATGAGGGATATCCGCCGCCATGGTCAGGATGTGATACTTACTCTCACTATGGATCCGCATATTTCTGATGAACATATCGCTGCTATAGGCGATGACCTTAAAAGTTTCGGAAGACTGTTTCTGCGTATCAATCACGAATGTACGGGCAACTGGTTCTCATTCAACAAACGTGCAACTTATCAGGAGGTGGCGGATTTTTACTGCCGTGCATGCCGCATCATCAAGGAGAAAGCCCCGAATGTACTGACCGTCCTCTGTGCAGGTGCTGTTGATGACCTTGAAAAAGGTGAAGTCCACATGGAAAAGGAATTCACCCAGGCTATCCGTGAAACTGATATATGGTCTGTAGACAAATACCTTGCATTGCATTGGGGCTGGCCTGTAGATATATGCGATCACGATACTTACAGCCATGCCGCATACCCCATAAAAACAAGCTTTGAGCTGCTTAAAGCAAGCTATGACAGATTCAGTTTTCTGTGCGGCGGCGCTAAAAAGCCTATGGTGATCTCCGAGATCAACGCCGACGGTGACGTTACAGGCGCTTACGGTCAGGCAGATATGATGGAAAAATTCTATGACCTTATAAAAAACGAAAAAGCTGAATGGCTGAGCGGTGTAAGCTTCTATCAGTTCCGTGACAGAGGCAGACTTGGCCTGGAGATACAGGATCCGAATAACGAAAATGTAGGCATAGAACAGCCTGTAATGAACGTTTTCAGAAAGATAATAAACGGCCCCTGGTTCATGCCTGAGATAAGTGAAACAGGCGGTACAGAGCTTCCTGTGAAGCTGAGATGGGGAAGTTCCGAGGACGCCGATGGTATATCTGTGGATCTGCATTTTGACGGCGAACCGTGCTTCTGTGAGCTTTATTTCGAGGATGACAGCAACCTTATGCTTGAGATAAACGGCAGATGGTTCTACAAAGCACCTGAGACAAAGTACGTGGACCTTATGCCTGCTTTCTACAATAAGAAGCTGAATGGTGCAGGCGATGTGCCGCTGAGGATATTTGCTCCCCCTGCAAGCGGCGAAAACGATATCTCCGCAGAGGACGGAGTGTACAACTATTATTACACGCTGGAAAGGCTGCCGAAGATACGCATAAGTTCAAGACCAGTGGAGTTTTGTAAATAATCAAAAATTTACATTGTAGGGGAGCCCGAGGACGGCGTTCCCTACAGATTTTTCCGATTTCTGACAAATAAATAAAAACAATATCATCCAAGAAAGGAATAAACATGAATACATCAGTTGTAATTGTTTGTGCAGGAAATTCAACTCGTATGGGCGGTGTCAACAAGATACTGCTTCCGCTGGGCGACAGAAAGGTCATAGGCGTTACTATGCAGGCTTTCGAGAAATGCGAGAGCGTTGCGGAGATAATCATTGTCTGCCGTGAAGCTGATATGCCTGCAATAAAGGAAGAAGCCGAAAAGGCAGGCATCACTAAGCTGAAAACCTGCGTGACAGGCGGCGCTACACGTCAGGAAAGCGTTATCAACGGCATTAAGCAGATATCAAAGGAGACCGAGCTTATAGCTGTCCATGACGGCGCAAGACCTCTTGTAAAGCCCGAACATATCGAAAAGGTAATAAAGGACGCTAAAGTTTTCGGAGGCGCAACTCTTGGTGTGCCCGTAAAGGATACCATCAAGACGGTGGACGACGGACTTATCACCGATACTCCGCCGAGAAACAAGCTTTTCATTACTCAGACTCCGCAGATATTCAAGCGCAGTCTCTACTTCGAGGGCATTGATTTTGCTCTTGAGCATGGTCTGGATTTCACCGATGACTGTCAGCTGGTGGAGGCTATCGGCGGAAAAGTAGCAATGACTGTGGGAGATTATACCAACATCAAGATAACAACTCCCGAGGATATTGCTGTTGCGGAAATTCTGCTGAAGCAGTGATCTCTGCTTTGAGAATTTTATATATAAGGAGAAAAATCATGTTCAGAATAGGTCACGGATACGATGTACACAAGCTGGTCGAGGGCAGAAAGCTGATCCTCGGCGGAGTTGAAATTCCCCATACAGTGGGACTTCTCGGTCATTCAGATGCGGATGTCCTCGCTCATGCAATTATGGACGCTATGCTTGGCGCACTTGCGCTTGGCGATATCGGACACCTTTTCCCCGATACAGCTGATGAATTCGAGGGCGCTGACAGCATGAAGCTGATGGCTGAGGTCGTGCGTATCTGCGCCGAGAATGGCTACAAGATAGGCAACATCGACGCAACAGTCATTGCACAGGCCCCGAAACTCGCTCCACATATAATCACTATGCGTGAAAATATAGCAAAGGTCTGCGGCTGTGATATTTCACAGATAAGCGTCAAAGCCACAACCGAGGAGCATCTGGGCTTCACAGGTGAAAAGCTGGGAATGTCAGCCCACGCAGTAGCGCTGATGGTACGCAGCAAATAGTAAAAAAGCTCCGTTTCATACGGAGCTTTCAGCTTATTATAACATTAAGTGCTGATACTTTATCTCAGCCTTCCTTAGTTACATCTCTGCGCTGACGCTTGTGTTCGACTTTGTACCGATACATCCTCTCGTCAGCTTTATTAATTATATCATCTATATTTGTATCACCTGAGATTTTTCCTACGTCAGAACCGATACTTGCTGTGATATTATACGGTTTTTCGTATGTCTGCGCCATGATATCCAATATTTTATTGAATTTTTCAGTACGTGTTTCTCCTGAACTCTCATCATAATCTCCAACACCAATTATATAGAATTCATCCCCGCCTGCACGTACGAATATCTCATTTGGACCGGTTATCGCCGAAACCGCATTGCTTATAACTTTAATGCCGAAATCGCCCTCTGTGTGTCCAAAAGTATCATTTATATACTTCAAGCCATCCATATCTATGACGCATACAAAGATAGCATCGTCTTTTTTTGCTGCCGCAAGCTTTTTTTCAAGCTCTAAATACATTCCACGCCTGTTAAGAGCACCTGTCATTTCATCATGCACAGATATTGACATGAGCATGAGCTTTGAACGCACCATTTCAAGCGCATTATTAACAAATCGCAGCCAATTTCTGTATACAAGGGTAAGGCGATGCGGATCATTCATCCAGCGCTGGATAACACTGTATCCAAATGCTTTGGATTCAAAATGAACAGGTGAAAAGTAATAGACCGACGGCTGTTTATCCTGATTATCATGCAGCCTTGGTATCATAAGCTTTGTATCGAATGTTATGCTTTCCGCTTCGCTATGGAAATATAATTCCTTGTTTTTTGTATTCGCTGCAACGATCTTCATTACCTCAGGATATCCATTCTGAATATCATTATTTGTATCAAGCCAGTCCTTTTTTAGACAGAGATAAAAATTAACAAAGGGAAGAAGAAGATATGTTTTCATATTTATATCCTGTATAAGGTCTTCATAGCTTTTAGAAGCAGTAAAGCTTTCAAAGATATAGCTTTCCATAAGCAAGCCTATGTCGGCATTATTAAATACATCTTCGTCGGTATAATTGGGCGCATTGAAGTAAATATGATCGTATATAGCCTGTATTGATTTAGTATAATCAGGCTCACATCCACAGCTCATGGCCGGAATAAATCTTCCGCATTCTCCATCCGACTCATAAGGGATAATGTCTTTATCAGGATCAATGTATCTTCTTAGATGATCCACACATTTAGAAGCAGAAAGTATATCATTCGGCTCATATGAAGACACTGTTGTTTTATTTCCTTTGCCTTCATCTGTTGAATCAAAACCGATAACTATAATATCTTCCGGAACTCTTATGCCGTATTTCTCGAGCCTGTATATCACCCCAATGGCAAGATAGTCATTACCGCACAAAATGGCATCGGGCATAGATATTATCCCTTCGGCTATCTCCTGACCGAGAGCGCTTCCGCCATTGTACCAGAAATCGCCGTATACGATATGTTCATCTGCAACATCTATACCAAGTTTCCTTGCTTCATCGAGAAATATCTCCATGCGGTATCTGCCTGCGTAATTATCTACAGGACCTGAAATAAAACACAGCTTTCTTTTATTATGTTTATTTACCGCATGACGGACCATCTCACGAAGTATCTCCTCATTTTCATTCTCGATCATAGGGATATCGTGAACAGGCATATCCAAAGCAACAACAGGTTTATGGCATTTGCTTTTTATATCGCCGTATATCTTATCAAGATGTGTCTGTCCCTTACCGTCAAGAAGATGTGCAGTATCAAGGATAACGCCATCTACCATATCATAATTTATAAGATTAAAAATGTTTTTTTCACCGAGTGCATATTCTTCTGAAGCGGATTCAAGATGACTCAGAGCACAGAAAACCAATAGATCATAATCATATTTCAGGCATTGTGCAGTAACTCCGTCTATAACACGCTTAACATGACTATATTCCGGACAAGCAGTAAACAAAGCGATCCTTTTACGATTATTCAAACATATTCCCTCCTGCTCATTACGATTTATACGATTATTATATACAGCCATGTGCCAAAATTCAACCTTATATTATTAAAACGTAAGAATTTTTATTCATATTAAAGATATACCCCGAAGTGATATATAATGATCGCTTCGGGGTATTTTTACGTAACAGCTAAGCGCTGAAAAACATCTTACTTGTTCTGATAGCTCTCAGGGAGAGACTTGGTGAGCTTGAGCATATATTTCTGTATAGCAAGGGCGTCCTTATTAGTAAGTCCGTTGCCGTTGCTTTCAACGTCGCCTCTGAGCTTTCCTTCCTCAGTGATATGCTTAGGATCAGAGCCCTCAGATCCGAACTTGCTTGGATTTGAGAGAGCCTGTATGATAAGAACTGCATCGGAAAGATCTACCTTTTTAT
>JAFOMV010000096.1 GCA_017418765.1 Ruminococcus sp.
CCTTTTCCGTGAAAAGGACGGCGTTGAGGAAAAGATCGCTATGGGCGACTGCGCTATCAATATCGGATACTCAGACAGACTTGACAAGGAAGGCAATGTTGTTCTCACAGCTGCTCAGCAGCTCGGTGAGGTCGCTGTTGAAACAGCAAGAACTGCTGCTTTCTTCGGTATCGATCCTAAGGTAGCTGTTCTCAGCTTCTCAACTTACGGCTCAGGCAAGGGCGCTACTGTTCAGCTCAGCCATGATGCTGTTATCGAAGCAAGAAAGATCGATCCTGAGCTGGTTATCGACGGTGAATTCCAGTTTGATGCAGCTGTATCTCCTGAAGTTGCTAAGACAAAATGTCCTGATTCAAAGGTTGCAGGACAGGCTAATACATTCATCTTCCCGCTTATCGAAGCAGGAAACATCGGCTACAAGATCGCTCAGAGACTCGGCGGATATGCTGCATACGGTCCTATTCTCCAGGGCCTTAACGCTCCTATCAATGACCTTTCAAGAGGCTGCAACGCTGAGGAAGTTTACGCTATGGCTATCATTACAGCAGGCATGGCTTGATCGCAGGCGTATCAGATACAGAATGATAATGGCACCATGACTGTGGTGTTCATTTGACAGTTTTGCACTTATCAGGGGGACTTTTTCGTGTAAAGAGTTCTCCTGACAGATGTGTGCATGGCTGCCATATGGATATCACAGTCATGGTGCCTTTTTTATTTGTAAAGATGAAAATCAGGTGAAAATTTTTAGTTATACAACTATTTCGTGTTGAAAATTATGGTTTTTTTGCTCTATTATGAAAGACTGCGGAGAAAGGAGAAGAATGACCCATAATCATGTTGATCTTATCGATCTGAAAGGAGCAATCATATGGTAACTGTTAGAGACAGTGTATTTATCAAATACGAAAACGGACTTTGCTGTGAAAGGTTTGAATTTGAAATGGATGACGCAAGCGAGCTGCCATCAGCAGATTCTATCAGCGGATACATGATATATCATGGCAGTATCGCTCACGATATCAGCACAGGCAAATTTTATGCTATCGACAGTGAGGGCGTGTGGTATGCACAGGATGGCTCAGGCGCTGTCACACCCGAGGAGGAGAGGCATGCTTGATCTGTATGAGGTTTTACGCTGCCAGAAGACGGGTATATATCCCGATCTCTGGACAGCGCTGGCGGCCCGGGGATTTAATTCCTCGGGCTTTGACCATACGGATGAAAGGGACTATATATATAACGGGGATACAATAATCTACTACATCGGCAAAAGTAAGCGGCCTGAGCTGCCGTCAGAACTTGACGGCATAAAGGTGCGAGTTGTCGAACGTACAGCTTTCAGCGGCAATGCCGTTGAAGCAGTCAGGATACCCGACGGAATGGAGGTAATAGAATGAGCGTAACAGGAACAGGTACAATAGATGACCCGTTTGTAGTTACTACTTATGATGAACTTGTTGAAAAATCTGTGCTGGGTTCATCTTCATCGCCTGTATATGTGAAACTGGGAAATGATATCAATATCCTCGATGAATACCCTGACGGAAATATGCCGCAGTGTACTATAGCTTCAAACATTGACGGAAACGGTAAAACGATATATAATCTGTATTCCATCACTCAAAGCAGCTTCGGCATATTTATACTTACTTTCGGAAGTCTGAAAAATATAAAGATAAAGAATATATATACACACAGACCCCTTTTCAGTTCAACGAGCGCTATAAGCTCAGACAGACGATTCGCCTTTCAGGACTGTGAATTTTCGGGAGTATGCAACGATGTATTCTATAAAGGCTCATCATACTGTGCAGGTTTTGTGAGGTGTACATTTAATATAAAATGTAATTCATGCATGACCACCTCAACGTATCCTCCGCTGTTTTCAAGCTGCTATATAAAATTCAGTTCTACAGCGATAAAACTATTTCAGTTCAGTAATATTTCAACGAACTCAATAGAGCTTATGGATTCAACATACGTTGAAGCAAATATGCCTGAGCTTGTAAATATATCCATGAACAGTGACGGTTCATCGGGAAGGGATACATCGGTTTGCTATGATAATTCTGTTCTGGATATAACTACAGATGCGGAGTTTACGATAGGGTATGCTGTATCCGCAAGGCAAAGGACGATACTGAGAAGCTCTCATGCGCCTAATGCTTCAGGTACCGCAAATGTTACAGCTGTAGATGAGACACACTGGCTTGATGCTGAATATCTCAGCAGTATAGGGTTCAATATAGAGGTGAGTGCATGAGTGAAGCATGGTATATAGCAAACGAGCGCCATAAACACAGTCAACTTCCTGAGCCCATAACTTCTCTCATGGTTCGGCCTTATCCTCCGGGCTGGTGGGGGATGGCAGGCAGCAGGCTTACACATTCAGCTCTTGCAGAGAAAACAAAATGCGGAGCTTTCTATGGATGCATCGGTCTGAAAAATGCAGTGATCCCTCCAAGTGTGAGAAGGATAGGGGAGTACTCGTTTTCGGGTACAGATCTTACAGAAGTAAGGATAGGGAGGAACTGTTCGTACAGCGATACAAGTTTTCCTGAGGACTGTACGGTGTCATTTTATGAATAGCAAAAAATATTACTTTTGTTGAAAAATAAAAATCATTATTTTAACCTCTTGACAAATGGTAATAATATATGTATAATAAATACAGAAGAATAATTGAACTCAATTTAATTTTATCAAATTATTGTCGGGAGGTTTTTTTATGACTATCTACGATCACATGATCAGAAAAATGGACGGAAGCGAAGTTGCTATGGCCGATTATAAGGGTAAGGTGCTCCTTATTGTCAACACAGCTACAGGCTGCGGTTTTACTCCGCAGTACGATGAGCTTCAGGATATTTATGAGGAGTTTGCTGACAAGGGACTGGAGATACTTGATTTCCCCTGCAATCAGTTCGCAGAACAGGCGCCCGGAAGTGATGAGGAGATACATCTGTTCTGTACAGGCAGATATGGCATCACTTTTCCTCAGTTTGCAAAAATAGATGTAAATGGTGAAAATGCTTCACCGCTTTACAAGTGGCTCACTGAAAACAGTAAGTTTGAAGGCTTTGGAAAGGGACCTAAAGCACTTGCTATGAGCGGAGTCCTTAAAGCTATCGACAAGGATTACAAAAACAACAGCAAGATAAAATGGAATTTTACAAAGTTCCTCATAAGCCGTGACGGAGAACTTATCGGACGTTTTGAACCCACAATGTCCATGAAAGATGTGAAGAAGGCTGTAGCAGCAGCGCTCTGAGCAAATATCTTTATGCATGGATAAAATATGTGATTTTCGGGCAGACCTTATTTCAGAGGTCTGCCCTGTGCCTTTTTCAGCATTGCCAAAAAGTTGTTGATTTTCTGTGAACAATATGTTATAATAGAGAAAAATAACAGAGGAAAGGAGTGTTTTTATGCATCTTAAGGATTATATCAAGGCTGCTGTTATTATTGCTGCCGTTATATGTCTGGTAGTATTCCTGCTCGGAAAACTCGATAAGACAGCCAATGATACGATGGAGCCTACTATCGAGCAGCGTTCATCAGTAGTTGATGAGATCAATAATACCTGATCCCATACCATTTATAATACACCCCTGAAAGATGTACCCGAAACAACGGAGGAAAAATTATGCTTTTAGCTGTAGACATAGGCAATACCAACATAGTCTTCGGATGTGTTGATGATAATGACAATATCGTTCTCTTTGAACGCATTTCCACAAATCATAACGCTACCGCAGCAGAATATGCAGTTATGATACATACCATACTGGAAATGCATAACTTCATCCCTGATGATATAGATGATGCTATAATGTCATCTGTTGTCCCATCAGTGACTGCTACTGTAAAGGAAGCTATCCGCAAACTTTTCGGAGTGGATGTGATGATCGCAGGTCCGGGAGTAAAAACAGGTCTGAACATCCTCATAGACAACCCTGCACAGCTTGGCAGCGATCAGGCTGTAGATGCCGTTGCTGCGATAAACCAGTATCCTGTTCCGCTTATAATAATAGATATGGGAACTGCAACAACTGTATCCGTTGTCGATAAGAATAAGAACTACAGAGGCGGTCTTATAATGACAGGTATGGGAGTAGCCGCTGACGCACTTATCGCACGTACTGCTCAGCTTCCTAAAGTTAATTTTGAAGCGCCTAAAAATATTATAGGCACCAATACTATCGACTGCATAAAAAGCGGACTTCTTTATTCAAACGCATGCGCTCTTGACGGCATCATAGAGCGAATAGAGGAAGAACTTGGAGAAAAGTGTACTGCTGTGGCTACAGGCGGACTTTCCGAACTCGTTGTGCCGCTGTGCAAAAAGGAGATAATCGCTGATGGCGACCTCCTTATAAAGGGACTCGCTATCATCTACCGCAAGAATAAAAAATAATTCACTAAAGCAGATATCTTTGCAAGCTTGATATTTGTTTATCGGAGGGGACTTTCTGATGAGAAGTCCCTTTTCCGATATGCAGAATATTTTTTTAAAAAAAGCTTGACAAGCTGTAAATCCTGTGTTATAATAATAAAGCTGTGAAATATACAGCTCATATCGTATTCTAAAGACAGCCGGCAATATCTCAAAGATATGTAAGTCCTGCCGAGGAATAGCAATAAGTTTATCATGAACTGTTACTGTCCTTTTCTGCGCTGTCGGAAAGGGATTTTTTATTGCTCCCGGATACGATACACATTTTATTCGGAGGTGAAACTATATGCCAAGCAATGCTGTACTCGAAGCTAAAAAGGCTAAGGTAGACCAGCTCACAGAGCTCATCAAGAACTCCGTTTCAGGTGTACTCGTTGATTACAAGGGTATCACTGTTGAGGAGGATACTAAGCTCAGAAAGGAACTCCGTGAAGGCGGCGTTCACTACTTCGTAGAAAAGAACACTCTCCTTCTCCGTGCTTTCCAGAACTGCGGTATCGAAGGTCTTGAGGAATCTCTCAACGGAACAACTGCTATCGCTCTTTCAAATGACGATCAGACTGCTCCTGCAAGAATCCTCGGTAAGTTCGCTGAACAGGCTGGTGACGAAAAGTTCAACCTTAAGGCTGGCTACGTTGAGGGCACCGTTTACGATCAGGCAGGTGTTGTAGCACTTTCCAAGATCCCTTCAAAGGATACTCTCCTCGCTCAGCTCGTTGGCTCTCTTCAGGGTCCCCTGCAGAAGCTCGC
>JAFOMV010000097.1 GCA_017418765.1 Ruminococcus sp.
CCTATCCCTTGAGTTCAGGCAGCAGCTGCACGAGCACAGGCAAATGCTGCTTATCCCTCAAAGAAGATATCACTTAAAATAATGACACTCAACAACAACCGCCAGAAGATAAACGACTGTCTCGGTAATCCTGTTGAGATAGGTATCGCCGTAATCTGGAAAGTTACCGATACTGCTAAGGCTGTTTTCGATGTGGACAACTACAAGGAATATCTCTCGCTCCAGTGTGACACTGCCCTGAGAAACATCGTTCGTCTTTATCCTTATGACGTTGCTCCTAACGTTGACACCACAGGCGACGGTATAGCTGACGAGGGAAGCCTTCGTGGTTCAAGCGAAGTTGTAGCCGCACGTATCCGTGACGAGATACAGGCAAAGGTTCAGAATGCAGGTCTTGAGATCATCGAAGCACGTATCACTTACCTTGCATATGCTCCCGAAATTGCCGCAGTAATGCTCCAGAGACAGCAGGCATCCGCTATCATCGACGCAAGAAAGATGATCGTTGACGGCGCAGTAGGCATGGTTGAAATGGCTCTGGAAAGACTCAGCGAAAACGAAGTAGTTGAGCTTGACGAGGAGCGCAAGGCTGCTATGGTATCAAATCTGCTTGTTGTGCTTTGCGGAAACCACGACGCACAGCCTATTGTAAACTCAGGAAGTCTATATTGATATGGCGGCTAAGAAACAAGTACCGCTCAGATTATCGGAAAAGCTGTATAACGATATCGCCGCATGGGCGGAAGATGACTTCCGTTCGGTCAACGGTCAGATAGAGTATCTGCTGACCGAATGTGTAAAACAGCGCAAGAAAAACGGGAAGTATGTATCTGATGAGATCGACGCTCCATTGGACGTTGATGTTGAGGCTTTCGGAAAATAGGTATTATTAGTGAAGTCCCACATATTTTAACAAAAAAGCCTGACGGAGAAAACCATATGGTATATCTCCTGTCAGGCTGATTTTATATTAGCTAATTTGTTATGCTATTTTCAGTATATCTTTGTTGAATTCCTCCGGTGTTGTATATGTCGGAACAATTGCGTGGAGAGCATTTATTGCCGCTTCAACATCATTTTTCAGAGCAGAATCACGAAGTATACGAAGCTGATTTATAAAGAGATCAGGATCAAGTTCTATCTGCTTTCCGATGAATATGAGCTTGTTGGAGGTCTTTGTAAGACCTTCTTCATTCATAAGAAGTTCCTCTTTTATCTTTTCACCGGGTCTGAGACCTGTGAATTTGATCTCAACATCTTTATACGGTACCTTTCCGTACATTCTGATAAGATTCTCTGCAAGTCTGACTATACGTACAGGCTGTCCCATATCAAGCACGAATATCTCACCGCCTCTTGCAATAGCAGCAGCCTCCATTACAAGACTTACTGCCTCCGGTATAGTCATGAAGTAGCGGATAATGTCAGGATGAGTTACAGTTACAGGCTTGCCCTGTTCTATCTGTTTGCGGAAAAGCGGTATCACTGAACCATTTGAGCCAAGTACGTTTCCGAATCTGGTAGTTACAAATTCTGTAATGCCTTCATTCTGCTGTGAAAGATACTGTATGAGCATTTCGCAGCAGCGCTTGGATGCACCCATTGCATTTGTAGGATTGACAGCCTTATCAGTTGATATCATCACGAATTTCTCAACATTGTGGAACTGTGCAAGAGTAGCTGTATTGAATGTACCTATTACATTATTCTTGATAGCCTCCATAGGTGAGGATTCCATAAGCGGAACGTGCTTGTGTGCAGCCGCATGGAATACGATATTCGGCTTATATTCTTCAAATATGCTGTTCATCCTGTAATAATCCCTTACGGAAGCGATGAGGGTAGTAAGGTTAAGTTTATCACCGTATTCCATTATAAGCTCCTGCTGTATCTCATAAGCATTGTTTTCATATATATCAACGATGATGATATGCTTAGGAGAATACTTTGCTATCTGACGCACAAGCTCTGAACCTATTGAGCCGCCTCCGCCTGTTACCATACATACCTTGCCTGAGATAAAACTGCTTATATCCTTATTATCAAATGTAACAGGGTCTCTGCCGAGAAGGTCTTCGATACGTATATCACGTATCTGTTTGAGGAAACTGTTGTTGTTGTTATCAAAGATAAGGTTACCGATAAACGGTACGATCTTGACAGGAAGATTTGTTTCGGAGCAGATATCAAGGATACGCTTTCTCTCATCATCGACACATGATGGAATAGCAAATATTATCTGTTCTACCTTTTTCTGCTCTGCAAACTTCTTTATCTCAGATGTATTGCCTACTATTTCTACATCCTTGATCTTAGTTCCTGTTATTGACGGATCATCATCTATAATGCAGACAGGATCAAAGAATGAGGAAACCTTGTCATCAGTATAAGGTGAATTCTTTGCATTTTCAATTTCGGTGAGTATCATCCTGCACATCTGACCGCCGCCTATGATCATGGTCCTCTTTATACCTGCTTCACTTCTGCCTGTTTCAGTAAGTGTGATAAAAGCGCCCTTAAACAAATATCTGAAAAGACAGATGCCTATAATAGTGATAAGAGACAGAACCATCATAAATGGTACAGATACCGCACCTTTGACAATATACAATATTATCGAAGTAGCTGCATATCCAACACACGTTCCCAGTATACAGCTAAGGTAATCCCGCTTGTTGAAATAACGCCACAGTTTACGGTATGCGCCTGCACAGAATAAACTTGTCACGCAGCAGAATATACTTACAAAAAGTGCCGAGAACATTCTTCTGTAGGTATATCCTCCAAAAAGCATATCAAACATGAAGAATGTGATAAACATTCCTACTGTAATAATAAAAGCATCAGCAACAGCAAGTATGACTTTTCTTACACTGAACTTCTGTATCATCTTTTTCATATGTAAACTCCCTTAAATTAGTTGATCAGCCCGAAAAATGCTGATCAAAAACCGAATCAGAACGTTCAATCACCTCTCTTTTACACTTCTTCTGAAGCAAGTCCCAGTTAGGTTTTCTTGATCTAATATCATGACTGTCACTTCCGAAAACAAGAGGATAGTCATTCTTTATCAGATTTTTTACAAAATTCTTCTGGAAGAAGCTGCCGAAGGCTTCATTATTTATCTGTAATACAGCCTTCGTTTTGAGGATCGTTTCCATTTCCATCTTTGAATAATACTCCAAGTACCTGTGGATGTGAGCAAGCATTACAGTCAGCCCATATTCAGAGGAAATATTATATATTTCTTCCGACATCCAGTTTTCATACGATCTGTATGGCAATTCAAGAAGGATAAGGTCAGTTCCTTCTACTGCGAGCTTTTCTATATCCTTCATCTCGGAAATACCATGTTCAACAGCTATCTCAGCCCCGAGAAAGATATTATTTTTGTCGCTCAGCTTTTCAAAGGCACTTCGCCGCTTTTCAATAAAATCAGCAACAGACCGTTCACGATGGGCATAAAAGTGCGAGGTAGCAACGATACGCTCTACACCTTGTCCTCTCATCATAGCTATCATAGCATCCGATGTTTCAAGGCTGTCAGAGCCATCATCAATGGCAGGCAATATATGACAGTGGTAATCCGTCAGCATTTACTTGCCTCCTTTTTTCTTTTTGCCTCTTTTGTCATTTTCCTTGCTGTCATTTTTCTTATCATTTTCTTTTTCAGTATCATCCTCCTCATCTTCAGTTTCAGGTTTGTATCCGTATCCATAGCCATAGCCGTAACCGTAGCCGTAGCCGGATTTATACTTGTACTTGTACTTTGAATAATACTTTCCGTTTTTCCTGGTCTTTATATTGTTGAGGATAAAACCAAGCAGGTTCATGTTTGCAAGTTCTATCTTCTTCATCGAATTATCCACATCATCTGTAGTTGTCTTGCCGTAGCGAAGCACCATGATGATACCGGAAATATTCTTTGAAAGCTCAACTGCGTCTGTAACAACATTAAGCGGCGGAGTATCGATAACGATGACCGAGTATTCTTCCGCAAGCTTCTCAAGGATCATTTTCATCTGCTCGGAAGCAAGAAGCTCTGATGGATTAGGCGGTATAGGACCGGCTGTCATAACATCGAGGTTTTCCATAACATTTTTGTTTATACATTCCTCAACGCTGTTCATTTTACTTATTGCAGTAGAAAGGCCCTTTTTATTTTTCAGGTCAAATATCTTATGCTGTACTGACTTACGCATATCGCCGTCGATAAGAAGTGTCTTGTTGCCGCCCTGTGCAAGAGCAATGGCAATATTTGAAGATACTGTTGATTTTCCCTCAGACGGGCTTGCCGATGATATGGCAAATATCTTCTTATCTGTCGTTGACAATGCAAAGGAGATATTTGTACGCAGCGATTTATAGCTTTCAGTTACATAGAAAGGAACACCTTTATCTGTGAGCTTGAAGTGTTCATCTTCATCCTTTTTCTTTTTTGCAGCGCCGTATTCCTGTATTTCACCAACAACAGCCTTCTGGTACTTGTTTCTTATCAGTTCGGGATCCTTGATTGTATTATCAAAAAAGTCCTTCAGCAGAATGATCAGGGCTGTGAGTATCGCACCGGCTAAAACTCCGAGGGCTGTATTCTTAATGATGTTAGGTCCTACAGGGTTTGAGTATACTTTAGCTGTATCAATGGTATTTATCTGTCCGACTCCAACAGCATCATCGATATACTGCGGAGCTATCTCAGCCATATCGTTACAGATCGCCGCAGCAAGCTCAGGTGATCTTGTTGTAGCTGTTACAGTAAGTGCACTGGTATCAGCTACTGATGTGATATTAATGCAGTTTCTTATTGAAGCAGGCGGTATCTTATCCGCATAACCGCTGAAGTTATTGGCAAGAGTTGTTTCGTCGAATTCATTAATAAGCTTGCTTCCAACAGCATTCATTACAGCGTCATCTTTTAAAACTTCCATATAAGTATTTACCAGCTGTTTTGAATTGCTGATATTGCTGAAATCACTGACACCGGTCATTGAGGTGTAGCTTTGGACATACATTGAAATATGTGACGAATATTGCAAAGGCATACAAAAACGGGTATAACAATATCCCGCTGCGCCTCCGAGAATAGCGATAAGAATTATCAGCCATATCTTGCTTAAAAACAGATTGATCAAGTCTTTGATGCTATAAGTGTTTTCCATCCTGATTTAACTCTCCTTCGATCGGATTATTTTTCTTTCTGAATTTTTATACCAAATGTTGAATGTCCGTATTATAATAATACATAATTATCTTTTCAAAATCCATATGTATATTATATATTATTTTCAATTTATTGTCAATTGGCAAAAAAACTAATACAAAACGCTGTAAATTGCTTTTTTTGGAAAATCTTAGATGTTAAATATACCTTTTGTAAACTGTGTGAATTTAATTACTATTTGTAGGCACATTTTTGGTATATACTAATTGCAATAAAAAAGAAATCCATGACATTTACCGCAAACATCACCATGCCTATCGTCAGCTTTTGCATAACATATATCCGCTTTGGTGATGATCTGTGGCAACATATCATGAATTTCCATACATATAGAAATGCTGCACAAAATATAATTTGCCAAAAAACAAAGAAAATGCATTTACACTCATATTATCTTTCATGCCGCTCGATCTGATGCTTGATATTCGTGTCATCAAGGAAATTGTAAAGTGTATTCAGAAAATCGCTGTAACAGTGGCTCTGAAGATGTATGCCGTCGCCGCTTGAACAATCATATCTGAGCATACCATATTCGTCACTCACAACAGAGTAGGCATCAAAATAGTATACCTTGGAACTTGAAAGACTCGATACTGCATTTTCCAGCGCAGAATTATACTCCCTTATCCTTTCATTGGATGTAAAACTACTTTCATATCCTATCGGAGTTATACCTGCAACTATGATATATGTATTAGGACAGCGTGACATTATCTGTTCTATTACGCCCTTGTATTTGCTTGAAAATGCTATTGTATCATTCATGTTGACATCGTTCATTCCAATTGAAATATACAGTATCTCAGGCGAAACATACGAAACTGCGTCTACAAGTCCGTATCCTCCGCAGAATGTGAAATAGTCAAGATTCCACATGGAAACTGATTCCTGAGCCATATTTCTCTCATATGGGATAAAGCCGTATGCATTGAAGCCGTATGCGATGGAATCCCCTGCCACGGCAATTCTTTGCTGATAGAATTCACTGTTCGGCGAAGTGCCTGCATTTATGTACTGCGCTATATTTCCGCTTGGAACCTTGCTGCGGTCATCATTTTCGCTTTCCGCAGTTTCGGATGTATTTTCAGCAGTTGTCTCCGCTGCCTGAGCTGTTGTAGCCTCTGCTGAGGTTTCTGTAACAGTTGTTTCTGATGTAGTCTCTGTTGTAGTTTCATCAATAGAAGTCGAGGCGGATGTCGAAGATGAAGTTGTGATCAGTGCAGATGTCATAGTGGTAATATCATTTTTCAGTTCTTCAGTATCACTCATAGCAGGGACGGACTTACCGTCGGGAATCTCAGGCTTTTTTAAAGTTGAAGACCATATGATAGCTATGGAAGCAAATACCAGAAGAAGCATTGCAAGCTCGGGACTTCTGAGGAAATTTCTTATTTTTGGATCATCCAGCAGTTTTTTTAGTTTACTGCCCATATGTTAACACTTCCGTTCTTACTGCTCCGCCAACTAACCTCTGCCAAACAGCTCTCGGCATCAAGAAAACCACTTTGTCTTTTTCTTCCTTGACAGATTTCCTTTCTGCAATCGCCTTTATGGCAGCGTAAAACTATGGAGCAATATTTATTAAAACAACAGTTCTATTTTACCACAATCCTTCGTGAAAGTAAAGCAAAATGTCGAATTTGTTAAAATTCATTGAATATTATTGACAATTTGTCAGATTTGGCTTATAATAAAACCTATAATATTATAAAAGATAAACAGGAGATGGATCATATGAACAATGTAAAGATCACCGATCTATACGATCTTAAACACACTATTGCCAGGGATTACCTTGAAAAATTCACCTACCCCTGGGAAGCACTTAAAGGGATCAGCGACCTAATTATCAATATCGGCAAAACCCTTAGTCCTGATGAGTACGATAATCCTTCCGAAAATGTTTGGATACATAAAACTGCTAAGGTTTTCCCTTCAGCTTATCTTGGAGCACCATGTATCATAGGCGCAAATACCGAAGTAAGACATTGTGCTTTCATAAGAGGAAGTGCTCTCGTAGGTGAAAACTGTGTAGTCGGAAATTCCGTTGAACTAAAAAACGTCATTATATTCGACAACGTTCAGACCCCGCATTATAATTACGTAGGCGACAGCATACTCGGATACAGATCTCACATGGGCGCAGGTTCTATCACTTCAAATGTTAAATCAGACAAGACCAATGTTGTGATAAAATCTGCTGATGAAGAACTTGAAACAGGCATAAAGAAAATAGGCGCTATGCTCGGTGACTGTGTAGAGGTAGGCTGCAACAGCGTCCTCAACCCGGGTACAGTGATCGGAAGAAACTCCAATATTTATCCTACCAGCTGTGTAAGAGGAGTAGTTCCCGAAAACAGCATCTGGAAAACAGGCGGAGTAGTAGTTAGTAAAAAATAAGAATAATAAACACCGCACAAAGACTGCAATACAGCTTTGTGCGGTGTTTTTTCAGGTGTTCTTATCGACCTGATGGAATTTTTTCAGATTGCCGATCTTCTCGTTGCGCTCGTCCAGCACCTTCTCAACGTCAGACCACTCAAGTCCCTGATTAGCACAGAGAACCATTACGTGGTAAAGCAGATCGTTGATCTCGTTCATCAGCTCATTGTTGTCGCCGTTCTTTGCAGCGATAACTGTTTCGGTAGCTTCCTCGCCCACCTTCTTGCAGATCTTGTCAACGCCCTTGTCGAAAAGATAGCAGGTGTATGAGTTTTCAGCAGCTGTACCGTTTTCGTACTGCTTTTTTCTTTCCTTGATTACCTCAAAAATTTCTTCGTAAACTGTCATAATTATTCTCCTTTTAATATTTTTTATGGAACGCCGAGGGCGGCGTTCCCTACAAAATGCTTTTATTCTTCTGAATTGTACAGCTCGTTGAAGAAACAGCTGTAGCTTCCTGTGTGACAGGCAACTCCCGTCTGCTCAACATTCACAAGCAGAGTATCATTATCGCAGTCACCATAAATGGATACC
>JAFOMV010000098.1 GCA_017418765.1 Ruminococcus sp.
GAAAAAGGCAGGCTCTGCTCTTACTGAGGAGGAAATGGACCTTGTCCTCGAAAAGTATACCAAATCAAATGAGGTAAAGTCGCTGGATGATTATTTCGCTTCAAAGGATGAGCCAAAGCCTGAGCCGAAAAAGGAAGCTCCGAAGGCAGAGCCTAAGAAGAAAGCGGCTGCTCCTGCAAAGAAGGCTGAAAAGTCTGCTGCTCCTGCAAAGAGCGAGGAAAAGAAGCCGGAGCCTGTGAAAAAGGCAGAGGCTACCAAGGCTGAACCTAAAAAGGCAGAACCCGTAAAGCAGGCAGAAGCAACCAAGACTGAGCCTAAAAAGGCAGAACCCGTAAAGCAGGCAGAAGCTCCCAAGGCTGAACCTAAAAAGGAAGAACCTGCAAAGCAGACAGAGGCTCCAAAGACTGCTGAACAGCCAAAGAAGCATGACAAGAAAAAGGATAAGAAAAAGACAGAACCTGCAAAGGCTCACGACAGAGGCGAGAGGACTAAGTTCAACGCTTCATTCAGCTCTGAGACTGCACAGACTTCAACTCAGCGCCGTACCGTTGATACAAGAGGAAGCTACGTTGACCTCGACAAGTACAACGAGAGATATGACCAGATGGCTGCTTCAAACAAGCACAAGAATGACAACTATTCTTCAAAGAAGCAGAAGATAAACCAGAAATCCGCACAGAGAAACCGTCAGCAGTTCTCAAAGAAGGAGAGCGAGGCTGAAAAGCTCAAGAGACTTGAACTTGAGCGTGCAAGAAAGCAGCAGCTCAAGGTCCTCATCCCTGATACTATCACTGTAGGCGAACTTGCCACACGTTTAAAGCATACCGCTACAGACGTTATCAAGAAGCTGATGGGTCTCGGCGTTATGGCTTCCATCAATCAGGAGATAGACTTCGATACAGCTTCTCTCGTTGCTGAGGAACTTGGCGCAAAGGTTGAAAAGGAAGTTATCGTTACCATTGAGGAGCGCCTTATCGACGATACTGACGATGACGATACAAACCTCGAACCACGCTGCCCTGTAGTTGTTGTTATGGGACACGTCGATCACGGTAAGACATCCATCCTTGACCGTATCAGAAACGCTCACGTTGCCGCAGGCGAAGCAGGCGGTATCACTCAGCACATCGGTGCTTATCAGGTCAACATCAACGGTCAGGACATCACTTTCCTCGATACTCCGGGACATGAAGCTTTCACTTCAATGCGTGCAAGAGGTGCCAATATCACTGATATCGCTATCCTCGTTGTTGCCGCTGACGACGGTATCATGCCGCAGACAGTTGAGTCCATCAACCACGCTAAGGCAGCAGGAGTTTCCATCATAGTTGCCATCAACAAGATGGATAAGGAGGGCGCAGACCCTGACCGTATCAAGGAAGAACTCACAAAGTATGACCTCGTATGCGAAGAATGGGGCGGCGACGTTATCTGCGTTCCTGTATCAGCCAAGACAGGCGAGGGTATAGATGACCTCCTTGAAAACGTTCTTCTCGTTGCAGAAGTCAAGGAACTCAAGGCTAACCCTGACAGACTTGCAAAGGGTACTGTTATCGAAGCAAGACTTGACAAGGGCAGAGGTCCTATCGCTACACTTCTCGTTCAGAACGGTACTCTCCATCAGGGCGACGTTATCATCGCAGGCACAGCAGTGGGCCGTGTAAGAGTTATGACCAACGACAAGGGCAGAACTGTCAAGAGCGCAGGCCCGTCTGTTCCTGTTGAGATAACAGGTCTTGCCGAAGTTCCAAGCGCAGGCGATACATTCAACGCTGTTGAAGACGAGAGACTTGCCCGTGAACTCGTTGACCAGAGAAAGCACGAGCAGAAGCAGGAACAGTTCAACGCATACCGCAAGGTAACTCTCGATAACCTGTTCAGCCAGATAGCAGAGGGCGAGATAAAGGAACTTCCTATCATCGTAAAGGCTGACGTTCAGGGCTCAGTTGAGGCTGTAAAGCAGTCACTTGAAAAGCTCTCCAACAACGAGGTAAGAGTAAGAGTTATCCACGGCGCTGTAGGTGCTGTCAAGGAAAGCGACGTTATGCTCGCTAATGCTTCAAACGCTATCATCGTAGGCTTTAACGTAAGACCCGATCCCGTTGCTGCTGAAAATGCCGCACGTGACGGTGTTGATATCCGCCTTTACCGTATCATCTATGACGCTATCGAGGAGATAGGCACCGCTATGAAGGGTATGCTCGCTCCTAAGTTCAGAGATGTTGAGCAGGGCAGAGTTGAAGTCCGTCAGGTATACAAGATATCCAACGTCGGCATGGTTGCAGGAAGCTACGTACTCAGCGGCAAGGTAACAAGAGGCTCACAGGTGCGTGTTGTCCGTGACGGTATCATCATCGCTGACGACAAGATAGCAGGTCTGAAGCGTTTCAAGGACGATGTAAAGGATGTTGCAGAGGGATATGAGTGCGGTATCAGCCTTGAAAAGTTCAGCGACGTTAAGGAAGGCGATATCTTCGAGACCTACATCGTTGAGGAATATCGTGAGGATTGACAGGACATGAAGGATCAGGGCTTCTGTCCGTGATACAGAGCCCATGACCGGTTTGCAGAAATATCTGCAAATTCTATGGTGAATAAAGCCTGAGCTTCAAGGGGGGGAGTTCGGGCGAACATACAAAAGGTGATGACGTGCTCTCCGCCGATGTGTACGGGAAAAAATGCGGAGGCTTAATATCTGACCCTTGTCAGAGAAAGGAATATATGCCTAATTTCAAGAACAGCCGCATGGCTGAGGATATAAAAAGAGAAATGACAGCTATCATGAGAGAGCTGAAAGACCCCAGAATAGACAGCATGCTTACTATAGTCAGAACAGAGCTTTCAGGCGATATGTCAAACTGCAAGATATATGTTTCCAGCTTTCAGGGCATGGATAAGGCAAAAGAGTCCGTCAAGGGGTTAAAGAACGCCGAGGGCTTTATCAAGCGTGAGCTTTTCCACAGGCTCAAAATGAGAAAAGCCCCCGATCTGACATTCGTAGCCGACAATTCTATCGAGAGAAGCGCAGAGATCAGCAAAAAGCTGAACGATCTGCTTTAAGGGAGGGAAGATATGTATATTGGTTTCAGCGAAACGGAGACTTTCCTCAGAAATTGTGAGGACGCAGTCATAATCACCCACCGCAATCCTGACGGAGACTGCATAGGTGCAGGTTTCGGACTTCAGGATATCCTTGCACAGATGAAGATACGCAGCAGAGTGGTGTGCAGCGACGAATTTCCAAGCCGTTATGCATTCATGACAGAGGATAACAAGAACGAAGAATTTGAGCCAAAGACCATTATCGCAGTCGATATAGCCGATGTAAAGCTCATGGGCGATTACGAGAAGATATACGGCGATAAGGTACAGCTCTGCATAGACCATCATATCTCCAACAAGAATTATGCGGAAAAAACTCTGCTCCATGCAGACGCTACTGCCGCCTGCGAGATAATATACGATCTTGCAAAATTCATGGGCGTAAAGATAACAAAGCACTGCGCTATGTGCCTTTATACAGGCATAGCTACAGATTCGGGCTGCTTCAAGTATGACTGCACTACGCCCCGTGCCCATGAGATAGCAGCGGAAATGATGAAAAGCTATGACATCAATTTCTCAAGGATAAACAGGTTCATGTTCGATGTAAAATCCAGAGGAAGGCTCATGCTGGAAAGCAGGATAACTGACCTCATGGAGGAAAAACTGAGCGGAAAGCTGGTCATCGTTGCCGTTACTCAGGCTATGATGAAGGAAATGGGAGTTTCTATGGAGGAGCTGGAAGGCTTCGCTCCCCTTACCATACAGCTTGAAGATACCGAAGTCGGCATACTCATGCGTGAACGTGAGGACGGAGTATTCAAGTGCTCATTCCGTTCGGCTTACGATGTGAACGTTTCCGAGATATGCCAGAATCTCGGCGGCGGCGGCCACGCTAAGGCTGCGGGCTGCACAGTTGAGGGCGACCTTAACGAAGCTAAGAAACTGCTGGTCGACATCGTTGAAAGGGCGCTTTCTTAATGAACGGCATACTCTGCGTTAACAAGCCTCAGGACTTTACCTCATTCGATGTGGTGGCAAAGCTGAGAGGCATACTCAAAATGAAAAGACTCGGACACGGCGGCACTCTTGACCCTATGGCTACGGGAGTACTGCCCGTGTTCGTGGGAAATGCAACTAAAGCCTGCGATATAATGCCCGACAATACCAAAAGCTATACGGCAGGCTTCCGTCTTGGCTTCACCTCCGACACTCAGGATGTGTGGGGGGATGTGGAAAAGGTATCGGACAAAGCTGTCAGCCTTGACAGTATCGAAGCTGTGCTCCCTCAGTTCAGAGGAAAGATAATGCAGCTGCCGCCTATGTATTCCGCAGTACAGGTGAACGGTCAGCGCCTTTATGACCTTGCAAGAAAAGGCATAGAGGTAGAGCGTCAGCCCCGTGAGGCTGAGATAACTTCACTGGAGATATCGGAGTATGACCCCGATACCCGTGAGGGAATGCTGAAAATAGCCTGCGGAAAAGGCACATATGTCCGTACCATAATAAACGATATCGGCGAAAAACTGGGCTGCGGAGGTATCATGACCTCGCTGGTGAGAGATTCATCAGGCGGCTTTACCCTCAGCGAATGTTATACCTTTGATGAGATACAGAAAGCGGCAGACGAGGGCAGAGTTGAGGAGCTGATACTCCCTATCGAGCGTGTATTCGCTTCGCTGCCTAAGCTTCGGCTGGGCGAGGCTCAGACAAGGATGTACCGCAGCGGCGTAAAGCTTGACCTTGAAAGGCTCAGGAATATCCGTGACGATGCGGACTGCTATGCGGTCTACGGCAGTGACGGAGGCTTCATCGGTACAGCACTGACTGACCGTGAAAACGGTGTGCTCCGTGTGGGGAAGAATATGGGGTGAGCGATGGAAAAAGTCAGAACATCAGCCGCCCTCGGACTTTTCGACGGTGTTCATGTGGGACACCGTGAAGTGCTGAATAAGGCACTGGCTCAGAAACAGAACGGACTTCAGCCCTGTGCGTTTACCTTTTTTCCCGAAACTACGGCAGGAAAGGGCGCTGAGTACATCTACGGCAGGGCTGAGAAGGAACATATCATCAGGGATATCTGCGGCATAGGGGAGATATACTCCCATGATTTTGCGGATATATGCGGCATGGACGGCGAGACTTTCGCAAGGGAGATACTCTGCGGCGAGATGAATACTGCCCATGTGGTGTGCGGAAAGGACTTCCGCTTCGGTACAGGCGCTTCCTGCGGAACGGATGAACTTGCTGTATTCGGTGAAAAGTACGGATTCACGGTGCAGACCGTCGATGACATATGTATCGGCGGCGAGAGAGTATCCTCAACGGAGATACGCAGACTTCTCACGGAAGGCGAGCTGAAAAGAGCCGAACTCTTTCTCGGTATGCCTTATACCATAATGAAAGAGGTAAGTCACGGCGCACAGCTTGGGCGTACAATGGGATTCCCCACAGCAAATCAGGTATTTGAAAGGGGACAGCTCGTGCCGAGATTCGGCGTATACGCTTCACGCACCCTTGCTGACGGGAAGTGGTATCCGTCCATGACAAATATAGGCGTAAAGCCTACAGTCGAATACGGCGGCGCACCGCTGGCGGAGACATACATTCACGGTTTCAGCGGTGACCTTTACGGCAGGATGGTGCAGGTGGAATTGCTGGGATTCATCCGTGCGGAAATGAAGTTCGGTTCGCTGGACGAGCTGAAAAAGCAGATAGAAAGCGATATAGATACGGCGGTAATGCATTGTGAAAAATGAGCCGGCAAAAACCGCCGCTTTAAAAATAATGACATAAAGTATTCAAAGTGCTTTCACGGCGCTGTCACATTAAAGTATTATTATTTTATTATCTGAGACCGTGTCCCCTTGCAGTACGGCACGGCAAATACTCTGTGGGAACAATGAAGTTTTCACATAAGGAGGAATAAACCAATGATAGAGGTAAGAAATCTTACCAAAAAGTACGGCGACAAGCTTGCCGTAAACGACATCAGCTTCAAAGTCGAGAAAGGTGAGATACTGGGTTTCCTCGGCCCTAACGGCGCAGGCAAATCCACTACTATGAATATGCTCACAGGCTATATCTCGTCAACATCAGGTCAGGTGCTGATAGACGATGTGGACATCCTCGAAGACCCTAAGACAGCTAAGGCAAATATAGGCTATCTCCCTGAGATACCGCCCCTTTACGTGGATATGACGGTAGACGGCTACCTCAACTTCATGTATGACCTTAAAAAGTGCAAGCTGCCGAGAAAGGCTCACCTTACCGATGTTTGCGACCTCTGCAAGATAAGCGATGTAAGAGGACGCATCATCAAGAACCTCTCAAAAGGTTACAGACAGAGAGTAGGCCTTGCACAGGCACTTATCAACAATCCCCCTGTACTCATCCTCGATGAGCCTACAGTCGGACTTGACCCGAATCAGATAATCGAGATACGCTCCCTTATCAAGAAACTGGGCAAGAGACATACTGTCATACTCTCGTCCCACATACTCCCTGAGATACAGGCTGTATGCGACAGGATAATCATTATCAACAAGGGACAGGTAGCGGCTGACGGTACAGCTGATGAGATAGCAAAGAATATCACCAACGAGCACAAGATGACCCTCCGTATCGAAGGCCCTACGCATACCGCTGAGGATAAGAAGGCTATCACCAATGCCCTTAAAGCTCTTGACGGCGTAAAGTACGTAAGAGCCGATATGGAGCGTGAAAGAGGCATCTACGATTACGATGTGGAGACAGACGGCAAGACCGATATCCGCCGCAGCATCAACAAGCTCTGCAATGAAAAGGGCTGGAATATCCTTATGCTCCAGCTTTCAGACCTCACCCTGGAGGATATCTTCCTCAAGATAACGATGGGCGACGGTGTCAGCAGTGTCAGCGAGCAGACAGCTCCTAAGCTTGATCTGAAGATCAAGGACGGCGAGCTGATAGCATCCGAAAAACAGGAGCCTGCTGAGGAAGCTGACGCAGACGAAAGTGAAAATAACGGAGGTGAGGAATAATGGGTGCTATATACAGGCGTGAAATGGGCGCATTCTTTACATCAGGAGTAGCATATGTATTCCTTGTTGTATTCTATTTTATCTCAGGAATATTCTTCTATAACGGAGTTCTCGCAGCAGGCATAACGGATGTTTCACCTATGTTCAGCTCGATGTTCCTCGTTATCATGTTCCTTATACCGATACTCACAATGAAGCTTCTCTCTGAGGAGAAGAAGAACAAGACAGACCAGGGACTTCTTACTGCTCCTGTAAGTCTGTGGGAGATCGTTCTCGGCAAATACTTTGCGGCTCTTACACTTTTTGTTATAGCAGAGAGCATAGTGTTCGTATACTCCATCATCCTTGCCGCACTCGGCAATGTGGTATGGCAGACCCTTTTCGGCAACTATTTCGCAATGCTTTTCCTCGGTGCGGCGTTCATCGCTGTGGGACTTTTCATATCATCCCTCACCGAGAACCAGATAACTGCCGCTATACTGAGCATGGTAGTTCTCTTTGTTATATACCTTTCGGAAATGCTGGTATCTGACTTCGAGAACGGCAACAAGCTCCAGAAGGCAGTATTCAAGGCAGTATCGACTATCGCATTCTATTCAAGGTATAAGGAATTCACCAACGGTGTATTCAGCCTTCCGAGTATAATCTTTTTCATCAGTGTCGCATTCCTCTTTAATTTCTTCACTGTAAGAGTTTTAGAGAAAAGACGCTGGAGCTGATACGGTTAAGAAAGGCAGGTAACTGATACAATGAGTAATAAAGAACTTGATAAGGCTAAGGCTGCTGCTGAGGAAACAGCAGAGAAAGCAGCCGATGCCGTAAAGGAGAAAGCTCCTAAGGCAAAGAAAAACCTCAAGCGGTTCAAGTACGGTTCTATGTCAGTTGTGATAGTTGCGCTGGTGCTGGCTATAGTGGTGGCAGTGAATATCATGGCATCAATGCTGGCAAAGCGTTCACCTCTGAAAATAGACCTTACCCCTGATAAGAGATACGAGCTCAGCGATGAATCCATAGATGTGCTGAAAAACCTCAGCGGCGATGTTGATGTTACAGTGGCTATGGAAAAGGATATGTTCGAGTCGCTGGCTAATTACTACAGACAGATGTACGCTCAGTACGGTATCAATACAGAAGTGCCGTACGATATGATACCAAACCTCCTTGAAAAGTACTCAATGTACGCTGAACAGGGCAAGGGCAGTGTCAATGTAAAGTATGTGAATATAGACAAGGACCCCGATGTGGTAACAAAGTATAAGCAGTACTACAACGGCGATATCGAGGACGGAAGCATCATCGTATACTCAAATGAAAAGGTAAAGGTGATATCTGCCGCTGATGTGAGAAACATGATACAGGCAGACCAGGCAAGCCTCCAGTCAGGAAACCCTAATTTCGTTTTCGCAGGCGAGAGCGTTCTTACCTCCGCTATCAGAAACGTAACTGACAGCAACTCCATCAAGGCAGGCATCATCAAAACTATGAACGGTCAGCCTGTTTATAATGAGAATGAATACGGAAGCTCCGTAACCTCATTCAGAGAGTCTCTCCTTGAAAAGAACGGCTATGACTGCACCGATATCGACATCACAACAGACGAGCTGAAAGCTGATGACTATGATATCATCGTACTTGCCGCACCATCTGTTGACTTTACAGAGAACCTCATAGAAAAGCTCAGCACTTTCCTCTACAATGACGGAAAGTACGGCAAGAACCTCATCTACCTCCCCAGCGTGAATACAACAAATCTCACGAATATCGACGAATTCCTCGCTGACTGGAGCTTAAAGGTAGAGAACAAGTACATCATTGACGATAAGAACGCTGTAGGCAATACAGCTTACATCATGCTCAATGTTGATGATGAAGAAACAGTGGGAGCTCTCCCAAGCAAGACACTCCCCATAATCGCACCTGTTTCAAGAGAGGTAACTATCCTCTCAAAGAACAACGAGGATGTAACAAAGTCAGTCCTCAGCTCTTACGATAACTCATTCCTCAGCGATATGCTGACACAGAAATCAGACGACAAGAACAGGGGCAAGCATACAGTAGCGGCTATCTCCAGCAAGGAACACGCAGAGCAGTATGACACATACAGAAGCAGCGTTCTTGTTTTGGGAAGCGCACTTATGACAGAAAGCGAATTCCTCACACAGACAAACACATACAATAACGCAAATGTTCTCCTCGGCATCATCAACAACATGACAGGCAAGGAAGCATCAGCAGTTATACCTGAAAAGTCGCTCCAGCAGTCTTACATCGCCGCAACACAGAGTCAGGCTAAGGTGATAAGACTTATAGTTCAGTGGATCATACCTGCACTGGTAGCTATAGCAGGCGCATTTGTAATTTTAAGGAGAAAGAACAAATGAGCGGTAAAGAACAGGAAAAAAAGAAAGGCGGAATGAAGAAGCAGGTAAAAGGCATTATCTGTCTCAGTGCGGTGCTTGCCGTACTGGGCGGAGGCTTTGCCTACCTGAAACTCACCGAGCCCGAAAATGAGGATAGCTCATCCTCATCCGAGCTGTCCTACCCTGATTCGTCAGAGGGCGCAGGCATAAGGATAGTGGCTGACAGCTACGAGGAAGGCGCTCCCCTCGGCACAGTAAAGACAGCAAAGGTAAAAAATTCAGACGGCGAGATGAAGATAAAAATGCTTGAGCCTGCTGACGAGGAGGCAGGCACATCAGCAGTCTATACCCTCGACGGCTGCGATGACCTTGACGTTGATACCGCTATGGTAGGAACTCTCGTAAACAACGGCAACGGACTTGAATCATCAGCTCTCATAGAGGAAAACTGCAAGACACCTGAGCGTTTCGGTCTGAAAGAACCGCAGGCAACAGTTGAATTTACCTATGAATCAGGCAATGTAAGGAAATTCTACGTGGGCGATAAAGTTCCTACAGGTTCGGGATATTACGTTATGGCAGAGGGAAACGATACGGTCTATACAGCCGCTTCATCCCTCCTTGCGAACTATGTAAAGCCTCTCAAAGACTTCATAGACAGCACAATCCTCGAAAAGCCTGAGGATGATGATATGCCCCGTGTGGATAAGCTGACCATAGAGCGTGACGATATCGACTATGATATAGTCCTCGAATATGACAAGAACAGCGAGGATTCCTACTCAGGCGGCACATCCTCAACTCATAAAATGACATCACCTGTTGAGACTTTCCTCTCAGGAGACAGGTCAGGCGAAGTCGTTACGGGAATGTTCGGGCTCAGCGCAAAGGATATATACGCAGTCCACTGCAAGGAATCGGATATCGCCGAGGCAGGTCTCAGCGAGCCGTTTTGCAGGGTAACAATGAAATGCGATAACGGCAAGAGCTATGTCCTTTATCTCAGCGAGCTTTTCACCGACGAGAACGGCGAGAAAAACTGCTACGCCATGATGGAAAACGGCAAGGTGATATACATCGTATCCGAGAGCAGTGCAAAGTGGCTCACCGTAAAGCCCGAGGACATAATGTCAAGAATAATGATAGCTTCCTATGTATGGAACGTAAGAGACCTCAATGTGAAGTGCAGCGACGGAAGCTCAGCAGGATTTACCGTAACTCCCATTGACAAAAACAAGGCACTCAAAGATTCAAAGGCAGAGGATTTCAAGGTGACAAAGAACGGCGAGGAATTCGACTCTGAGCGATACAGAAAATTCTATGCATTCCTTATCAGCGCAAATGCTGAGGAGCTTGCAATGGATGTGCCTGTACCCGATGGCGAGCCTATGGCTGAAATAACCTTTAAGGATTCCTATGACAATAAGGAATACACATATCAGTTCTACGATGATTCCGTTATGAGGGCTCTCATAGCAGTAAACGGCGAAGCTAAGTACTACTGCACAAAGTCATTCGTGACGACCCTCATTGACAACGTAAAACGACTCGATACAGGGGAGGACTATGTAACTACATGGTGATCTCTCCGATCAGGCAGGAGGTAAACAATGATAGAAAAATTCAAGACCTACAAGGGATATCCGCTGGTAAGGTGCGGAAATATAATATACTACGGCTATATGTCTGATCCATACGTGACTATGGTGCAGATACTCAAAACGAAGAAGGTAGAAGATGAGGACTTTGCCGCAAAGGTAAGAGTTGTACTCATGAACACAGACCCCAGCCTTAATCCGCTGGAAGCCTGCGAGAAGAACGCAGAGCGTGAATGCGGTCTTTATGAGGCGCTGGATATTGCTGGTGTATGGCTTGAAAAGGCACTGAAATAACATTAATACCCCCGAAGCGGCAGGTTCCGTTTCGGGGGTTTTGTTTTAGCGTATATATTCAATGTTCATATCCACATCGCCTGCAATGCCGTCGATATTGCCGTAACAGCTTGCCTGCCAGATATCGTATGTGCCGTCATAGTCGGTCTCATCGGTGAAGTGCGCCAGCCAGACGGGGTTCATGCTCTTTGACTTTTCGTCCCATACTGTCCTCAGCAGATTGCGGCTGCTGTAGAGCATGGTCTTGTAACCATAGCTTTCCATCTCGCTTGAGAAAAGGCGGTAAAGCTCGTTGAGGTCATGGAGGCTCATGCCGAATTCCTGGAAAGTCGTCCACTCCTCCCAGTCGAAAGCAACGGGATATTCCAGCTTAGTGCCGCCCAGAGTATCGGCTATCCACTTGCAGTGTTTCTTAATGCCTTCGGGAGTATTGTCGGCGGTATAGAAGTAAACTCCCACATCCAGTCCTGCCGCCTTTGCCTTTTCGATGTTGGAACGGTAGCAGTCATCCATTCTGACCTCGCCGTAGGTGTTGTACCACACGCCTATACGCATGATGACGAACTGACAGCCTGCCTTCTTTACAGCCTCGAAGTCCACATCGCCCTGCCATGTGGAAACGTCTATACCGAATCTTTCACTGCCGCTGTCATACTTTCTGATGAAGTCACTGAAGCTTACACGTGGATTGGTGTCGGGGTCATCCTTTACCTCGTGGAGCACCATGATGTTCACATCGAATTCCGAGGTATTGCCTGAGCTGTCGGCAATTGTAACGTGGAGAGGGTAATTTCCTGCGGTATTCGGGTCGATATCGCCTGTGTAGCTCATAGTCGGGGCCTTGTCGTAGTTGTCGCCGTAGCCGATGTAATCGTTCAGGTCGAAAGGCGTTCCGAGAACATGACGGGTATCCCATCCCTCGTTGATTATGAGGGGAGGAGTAGTGTCGGCAACGCTGTATGTCAGCTCCTTAGTGAACTCATTTCCGCCGCTGATGTAAGCCACATCCACCTTATGCTCGCCCGCAGAGGAAGTATCAAGGAGGAAACCGGGGTCTTTCAGTTCAACGTTTTTTTCGGTGATGAAGCTGTCAAGGCTTATCTCCTGATAGACCTCCACCTGCGGCAGACCCGTGAGAACAAGGTCTGACGGCGGAGAGACTTTTTTAGTGGTAGTTTTAGTCTCAGCGGTATGGGTAACAGCCGAGGCAGTGGCAGTAACTATCCTGCCGGTCTTAGCTGCGGAAGTTGACGAGCCGGAAACAGCGGCAAAGCTTTCGTGGAGCGCCTCACTTGTCTCCACTTTTACTGTAGCGTTTGGTACTACCTTGTCACTGCATGAGGCACAGCAAAAAAGAGCCAGTGCAATTGCAGAAGCGTATAATATCTTCAAAATGTTCCCCCTATTTACAAAATGTGATAATATAAGTATAACATACGGCGAAAAAAAAGTAAATACTACATAAAGCATTTCTGCAAAATATGGTATGTACAAAATTGAGTTTGCGGAACACCGAAGGCGGCGTTCCCTACAATAACGGGCTGATGATATCCGCCCCTGCTTCACGTCAGAGAAGCAGTGTACTGATAAAGGAATACTTGTACCGTCCGCTGAATATACTGTACAAAGCATTTTCAAGGAGGTACATATATGGAATTCAAAACTAACAGGGAGACCATCCCTGCGGCTGAGGTCATCTACAGTGGAGTACAGGAACAGGGCGTGGAGCTTGATTACATCCTGCCCGATTACTACCCCGATATCTTCCGTCTGGTAAGGTGTGAGCTTACGCCTGTTATCACGGGATATTCCGTTATCGGTGACAAGCTGACCTATGAACTGCGCTGTGATATCCGCATACTCTACTGCGGCGAAAACGGCTCTGTATTGCAGTCTGTTGAGCAGAGACAAAGCTTTTCAAAGACCGCCGAACTGGGCAGACCTGCCGATCATGCAGAGGTAAGGCTCTTACCTAAGACCGATCATGTCAACTTCCGTGCTGTCAATAAGCGCCGCCTCGATATGCGTGGGACTGTTTCGGTAAGGATAACCGTAAACGGCGAAGCACCGCAGGATATCATATCCGATGCATACGGCATGAACATACAGCTCAGGAAAACTCCCGTAAAGTACACCGCAAAGAAGCTGACAGCCGAAAAGAGCGTTCAGCTAAGCGAGGATGTTGAGCTTTCACCTGCACAGCCCGACATGATAAACATTGTCAGCGTCAGGAGCAAGGCAGAGGTCACAGAGAAAAAGCTTATATCGGGAAAGCTGCTTGCAAAGGGCGAGGTGAGCCTTAACGTGCTTTACTCCTGCGAAAACTCCGACGGCGGCGCTGTGGAGGCTATGGACTTCACCCTCGGCTACAGTCAGCTCATAGACATGGACGGACTTGATGACAGCTTTGATTGTGACATTGCCGCTGAGACAGTAAGCTGTGAGATAACTCCCACAGCAGACAGGGACGGGAATACAAGGGTAATGAAGTGTGAGGCGGAGATAAGGCTTGTCTGCCGGGCTGTCAGGGAGTCCTCAGCAATGCTTGTCACTGACGCATTTTCAACGGTGTATCCCTGCGAAGTCACCTTTGCAGACATAAAGACCGAACAGCCGCCGGAGGTATCACATGAGAGCTTTTCCCACACGGCTGTCCTTGCCGCAGGTGAGAATGTTCCGCAGACAGTGTATTCCATGTGGTGCAGCCCTAAGAATATCAACACCCACGTTTCCGAGGACGGTACGGCGCTGATGATAAGCGGTATGCTGACCTATTCGATGGCGGCTAAGGACGGACAGGGGACTATACTCATCCCCGATAAGGACGAAGCCTTTGAAAAGAGCATCCCCCTCGGCAGGGATATGAGAAACAGCAGTGTCAGCGCAGATGTAACAGTCAGCGGCATTTCCTACAATATCACTCCCGACGGCGAGCTTACGGCAAAAGCGGAGCTGTCAGCGGATATCACAGCTATGTCAGGGGCGAGCGTAAAGGCGGTAACGGATATCGCCATAGATGAAAGCAGCAGGAAACAGCGTGACGGAGACTACGCTATAAAGCTGTATTTCGGCGTTGAGAATGAGAACGTATGGGATATAGCCAAGCGCTACAGCACCGATGTTGAAGCTGTCATGGAGGAAAATGACCTTGACGGTGACAGGCTTGAAAAGGGCGGTATGCTGCTCATACCGATAGTTTCATAACGAAAAGGAGAAAGACATGGTTAAAGATATTTACAGCAACATCGCCGAGCGCACAGGCGGAGATATCTACATCGGCGTAGTGGGCCCCGTCCGCACAGGCAAATCCACCTTTATCAAGCGCTTCATGGAAACTCTTGTCATCCCAAATATACAGAGCGAGTATATGCGTGAACGTGCAATAGACGAATTACCGCAGTCTGCGGCAGGCAAGACCATCATGACTACCGAGCCTAAGTTCATCCCCGAAGAAGCCGTAGAGATAAGCGTTGGCGGAGGTGCAAGCTTTAACGTGCGGCTCATCGACTGCGTAGGCTACATCGTTCCAAGTTCTCTGGGATATATCGAGAATGAACAGCCACGAATGGTGATGACCTCATGGTTTGACGAGGAGATACCCTTCAACATGGCGGCGGAGATAGGCACGCAGAAAGTCATAAATGACCACTCCACCATCGGTCTTGTCATAACCACAGACGGAAGCGTTACCGACATCCCCCGTGAGGAGTACGAGGAGTGCGAGGAACGTGTGATACGTGAACTGAAAGAACTGGGCAAGCCATTTGTGGTCATACTCAACACCGTTGCCCCCGACTCTGCGGAGACTAAGGCTCTTGCGGAAAAGCTCACCGACAAGTACGATGCAAAGGTGATACCCGTCAACTGCCTTGAACTGAACGAAGCCGACATACGCTCCATCATCAGCGAGATACTGTTCTCTTTCCCTGTCAGGGAGATAAACATCCGCACCGCAGGCTGGATAAATTCCCTTGAAAAAGGTCACTGGCTGAAAACAGAGATACTGGACTGTATCCGCAATGCCGCAAAGGACGTAAAGCTGGTGCGTGAGGCGCAAAATGCCGCAAAGGCAATGGGGGAGTGTCCCGACGTTATAAAGGCAGAGGTGACAGCTATCGACTTAGGTACGGGCTCTGTCACCATCACCGCAGACCTTGACAGCTCTCTGTTCTATCGGATACTGGGCGAGGCTACGGGCATAGAGATAGACAGCGAAAGTGACCTTATGCCGCTTCTCATGGAACTCAGCGATATCCGCCGCAAGTATCAGAGGATACAGCCTGCCCTTGAGGAAGTGGAGGCTACAGGCTACGGCATAGTCATGCCCGAAATGGAGGAACTCACGCTGGAAGAGCCGAAAATAATCCGACAAGGCGGAAAGTATGGTGTGAAACTCAAAGCGTCAGCACCCTCCATTCACCTGATGAAAGCCAATATAAACACTACCGTAAGCCCTATCGTGGGAACTGAACGGCAGTCGGAAGAACTTGTGATGTATCTGCTGGACGGATTCGAGAACGATCCTGCCAAGATATGGGAGAGCAATATTTTCGGGAAATCCCTGCATGAACTGGTAAATGAGGGACTTCACAGCAAGCTGTGTAAAATGCCCACAGATGCGAGAATGAAGCTCCAGGAGACTCTTGAACGTGTCATAAACGACGGCTGTTCGGGACTTATCTGTTTTATCCTCTAAAAGCGGTTGATGAAGTATTCGTACTTGCTGACATCGAAATCATCTTTCTTTACACCGTCATCATCCATCCATTTGCGTACAGCCGCCTCGTGATCCTTGTAAGACCGCCCTGTGCTCTGCATATAGCTGTCAACTTTCCTGATGTAGTTCTCGGTGTTGCTTTTGCCGTAATCCGTGACGAGAGAACTGAACTGTTCATCGGAAAGAAAGACATTGCCGTATGGTCCCCGGGGCTTTCTTTCCCTTTCTTTAATATCTTTCTTTTTTTCTTTATATGTATGGTTGCCATTTTCTGCAATAGTAGCATTGCCAATTTCTGCAACCCCGGCATTGCAGTTTTCTGCAACTGTAGCATTGCCATTTTCTGCAACGGTTGCACATTTCTGCAAGTCTGATATTGCATCTTCAACAACAGAAATAGTCTGCGGCTTTATGCCCTTTGCGGCATGGCGGCAAATTATCCCCATCTTTTCGAGTTTAGTCAGGCTCCTGGAAGCGTGTTCAGTCCTTACTCCTACCGATTCTGCAATAACAGTGAGCGGAAGTTCGGCAAACTCCCTGTTGTAGCCGTAAGTCATGCGAATTATACAAAGCATTATCCGCATTTCACTGCCTGACAGTTCCAGTCTGCAAAGACCGTCAAGGATATCGTTGGGTATGCGTGTAAAGTTCCTGTTAAAATCGGGCATAATAACACTCCTTTCACTATAGGGCGGAAAACAGCCCTCATTCAACGCAAACCCGTTGTATAATATTGTAAAGTTTTTGTGAACAAAACGGGGATAGAATTTTGTAGGGGCGAGTTCCGCTCGCCCTTGAAATTACATAAATAGTCAGGGCAAAATGA